>JAAYGA010000332.1 GCA_012727935.1 Pseudomonadaceae bacterium
GCTAACACTTGGCTGGCTGGCCAAAGCTGGCCAAACATACTCCAACTAGCAGAACAAATACCGGCTTCTTCTGCGCTGCCAGTTGGGTCAGCAAACTGCATGTGGTCACTTAACGCTTGAATTTGACCTTTAAACGCACCAACGTCCACATCTAAATTACGGACTTGATAACCTTTCATTAACGCCTCCAGTGAGTAGCTCTACTAGGTAAGATACCGTTTTTTAAGAACTTTTCCCAACAGTAGGCGTTAAAGTCTAGCTATCCTTGGCTTGGCTTTCCTGTTTTTCTGGCTCTTCATAGCCGGTAATCATGGGCTTGATATGACTAAATACTGTTTTACCTAAGGTTGTCATATACACATGACCAATAATAAACACCATCATTGCAAAAGCGGCGGCGGTGTGAACATAAGCAACGCTTTGCAACGATAAAACATCGGCCAAAGCGGCTGGCCAGTCGCTGTAAAATAAATACAGCATACCTGAAACCCAGATTACCGGTGAGATAAGTAGTTTAAAGCCCAAATAAGCTAAACGCTGCAAAGGGTTGTGCTTGGCGTTGGTGGTTTTTTTATAAGGGTGATCTTCACCTTTAAACGCACCAATGGCGTAATAATAAGCCACCGCAAACAAGCCTTTACTGGTTGGCAAATAATGCTTCCACTCGCCGGTGGTAAGGTGCCAAAAAATAGCAAACACCCACAAAACAATTAACACCCAAGCGGCCAGCGTGTGAACTTCAACCGCCGTAGCAAAGCTTAATAGCGAATAACTGCCGTGAATTTCAAAGCCTGTACCGATAAGCGTAAAAATAAGCAGGGCTTGTGACCAATGCCAAAACCGCTCAAAACGTTTAAAAATCATTTCCTGGCTCGTACTTTCCTGATTCATATAAGGTTCCTTTGCGACTTCACGCTTGGTTTATTCTTTTAGAAATACTTAATGCAACTCTATGCACCACTACGCCAGCTAGGGTAAGAAAAACGGCTAACCAACCTAAGCGGTCTAGCCAAACATTACTGTCATGGCCTGGCATATAAATACCCGGCAAACCGGCTAGGCGGCTGTCGGCACTGTGGCAAGCGGCACACTCTAGGGCTTGATCGGCAGAAGGTACCATGTGAGTAATTGGCCAGTGCATGGTGGTTTCTATAAAGTCGTATTCCCCACTAAAAGCAAAGCCTGTTTTGTCGCTGGCTTCTTGCAACGCCTTGTGCCAGTCAAAGTTTTTCCAGAAAGAAGTGTCATCAGCACCGAATACGTGGGTTGCTAAAAGAGTATTGTGTTTAGTGTCGTAAGGCTGTTTGCCACGCATCACTTTAAAAGGCCAAATGCGTGAATCAGGATCATCAGCACTGCCTTGAATGTGGTTAACGCCTAAGGGTGGATTGCTCACATCAAACTTATCTTCAATTTGCGTGTATTCCACCGTGCCATTAAACCAAGCATAGGTAGGAATAACGTTTTCACCGTAACCAAAGTCACCTTTTTGGCTGCTATAAACCAAGCGGCCTTGCTCATCTTTTTGGTTAATCTGCTTGCCTTCTTCAGTTAAACGACCAGCAGTTGACCAATCCCACCACATTTTGGTGGCAACACCGCCACGGGCATATTCAGGAATATGGCAGCTTTGGCAGGCAATTTTTTCTGAGTGCTGGTTAAGCTTGGCTTGTGGGTGCGGATCGCTGTTGTGACAAGACTCACAACTAGCCGCTTTAACTTCGCCATGCCCCGGATTAACCACGCCTTTAGTATCTTTAGCATTTACTTGGTAACGGCTACCTGCAACATCATGTCCCCAAGTGCTATGGCATTCAGAACAGCTAAAGTTTAAGCCATCGGCTGCCATGTGCACATCTAAACTGGCTTTGGGGTTATGCAAAGAAGAGTCTAAATCGCCGTGTTTAACTCCATCACCACCGCCGCCATAAAAGTGGCAACTACCACAGGTGGCACGGTTACTAGCGCCTACATGCTGTGCTATTTCAGTTAGGTTGGGTGGCATCACCATTTTGCCACTGCCTTTAGGCCATTCGCGGGGAATTTCTGTAGGAAAGCCCGACAAAACAGGAAATTTTTTATAGCCACCGGTGGTGTCGTGGCAAACTAAACAGTCCACAGCGCTGTCGGCTTCGGGTGGGGGCTGGTTCATGTCTTTCCAGCCATAACCTATATGGCAAGAAGTACAGCGTGGCTCGTTAGTCACGACCATGCCGCAAAAGCTATTCATTACCTTGCTTTTACCTAGCTGCTGACCGGTTTCTTCGTGGTCATACAACCAAGTCCAGTGGGTAGTTTGCTTTACTTGTTCGCCCGCTTCGGTATGGCAACTTAAGCAAGCTGTTGTAACTTCAGGTGCGGTTTTAAATTCGCCCTGCAGCACTTCAAACTTACTGTGATCTGCCGTAGTGGGTGAGCGCTTATCAGCTGCTTGCAAGCTTCCTACTAAAAAACCAGCTAGTAGTAACCCCGCAAACAACTGCAGCAATCGGGTATTGGTTAGTTTTTTCATCAGCGACGCCTTACTGTTCAACAGCCATACATTACATATTAGAAATATATGATACTACTAAATGGCTATAGTTTGAAAAGGTATTTGATAGGCATCCTAGCTTAACAATTAACCAATCCACTCAGGCTTAATTAGCTAGAGCCTGCAACAATAAGCACAGATTTAAACGTTAGGGCTGCTCTATGGGCATTAACACTCCATTTCTCGTAAAAACCACGGCTTAAACGGTGGGTTGTGTACCTTGCCCAAACTGGCTCACTAACAAGGGTATGGTTTTTTTCTTGTGGGTTTTATTTCTTGCGCTAGCACTAATAAGCTAGTAGCAACCATAAAGCTAAAGCTTGCCCAAAACACACCGGTGGCTAGTTGCTTATCAACCAACCAACCGAAGAGTAAAGGCCCTGCAATTGCACCAAAATTAAAGCCTGTAGATACAATTCCAAACACTTTACCTTCTGAACCTTCTGGCGCTGCAGCTCTAACCAACATATCCCTTGAAGGCGCGACGACTCCAGTCAAGAAGCCGATTAGTGTTAGTGTTCCTACTAAAACAAAACCAGCTAAAGGCAAGTAAATAACTAACAACACCAGTACAGCTGCCAAGCCAAAAGTTAGGGCTGCTAAAAAACCGTGTTTAGTCGTTTTATCAGCTAAATAACCACCAAAAAGCACCCCAAAGGCGCTGGCAAATAAAAATCCGGTTAATGCTTGGTTAGCCAAAGTTAAGGGTGTATTGAAGCCTTCTACCAAGGCGGTAACAGAAAACTTTTCTATCGAACCCGTGCTTAAACTTAGCAGCATAAATAGCAGAGTTAAAACGCCAAGAGTAAATACCGGCAAGCGTAAGGGGCGAACCTCTACGACTGGCTTACCTTCTTTTGCTAATCCAACATTAATGGGCGCAATTTCAAACGAGCGTAACTGCAAAAGTGCCCAAACCAAAAAACCTAACAAGGCAGCAAAGGCAAAAGCCCAGCGCACATCTAAGGTAAAGGAAATAGCTATAGTAATCGGCGGCGCTAAGGCAGCACCTAAATAACCTGAAAAGGTGTGAATGGAAAAAGCACGTCCCATACGCTCACGGGGCATTCCTTTAGAAAGCAGCGCATAGTCAGCTGGGTGATAAACACCATTGGCTAAACCTGACAAAGCCATCGCCAAGATTAAAACAGGGTAACTAGGCATCAATGCCAGCAGTAAATAACTTAACCCACCTAAAAATAAAGCCCCTTTAAGCAGCGATTTAGCACCCCATTTGTCCACCAAAAAGCCGATGGGGGCTTGCACCAATGCAGACACCACACCAAACACAGCCAAGGCAAAACCTAGCTGCATAAAGTTGACCTGCATCATTTTTGGCAATACAGGAAGTAAAGCCGGAATCACCAGCATATAAAAGTGGCTGACTAGGTGAGCCGCTGATACTTGAGCTAACAAGCCTCGATTGGAAGACTGCACCACCTTCTCCTAAATATCTTTTTACCCAACTGGCTGGCGTAAAGCCACCGAAGGCCTAAACCCAGATCGCGCCGCCAAAGTACTGATGGCCGCAGCGCAAAGTCAGCCTACCCGATAACACCCGTCCACGCATGTACTGTGTTAAAGGCAGCATTTTGGATGACTAAAAAGGCAATGAATGATGAGCCTTATATATTGTTTGAACTGGGTAAACCTTTTTCTTTGAAAGCTCCGGTTGTTTTCCAGCCTAATGGTAGGTTTAGGCATTCGATAAAAATCACTACAATGGAGCAATTAGAACGAGCAGAGTACTTAAATCAAGCCAAAGCCGTTTACCTAGAGGCTTTGGCATGAGTGGGTATGGTTTTTTAAATATGACTTTGTTCATTTAATAGTATTGGTAAGGTAAATATGGTACCAGCTCAACCTAAAATTTATCATATTGTTCATATGGCAAAATTGCAAAGAGGGAAAACAAGCTGAGTTTTTGATGGAACGCAGTTTTCCTTGGCACTTGATTGAAGCTATTGTGGTAAAATCTCCCGCTATTTATCAGCAAGTTGCAAACATCTTGCGAACGGCGGCATTTAAGCCCACACTAACAATAAATTCTAACTGGTATTACTGAGGAGGCCGTAGATATGATTAGAATGACACATGGTGATATTTTACGCGCTGATGCAGAAGCGATTATTAATACTGTTAATTGTGTTGGCGTGATGGGGCGAGGCATAGCACTGCAATTTAAAAAGGCGTGGCCAAACAATTTCAATGCTTATGCTATTGCCTGTAAAAACAAAGATGTACAGCCCGGTAGAATGTTTATTTTTGAAACGGGTCAATTAGCCAATCCTCGTTATATTATTAATTTCCCAACAAAACGCCACTGGCGTGCTGCAAGTCGTATTGAAGATATTGAATCTGGCCTTGTGGCGCTGGTTGATGATATTCAACGGCTTGGAATAAAATCTGTTGCTATTCCACCGCTAGGTGCTGGTTTAGGTGGTTTAGATTGGGCAATTGTGCGTGAAAAAATTGAAGAAGCAATGCAGCCTTTGCGTGATGTGGATGTTTTTCTCTACGAGCCGATAGGTGCGCCTCAAAACGACAAAATAGCAAAACATAAAGCAGTGCCTAACATGACGGCTGGTAGGGCTGTATTAATTGAGTTAGTGCAACGCTATCTAAGAGGTTTGCTTGACCCAACCGTTTCGTTACTTGAAGTTCATAAGCTTTTGTATTTTATGCAAGAAGCAGGTGAGCCATTAAGATTAAAATACGAAAAAGCGCATTATGGCCCTTATGCACAAAATTTGCGGCATGTGCTCAATGCGATTGAAGGGCACTTTATCTCTGGTTATGCCGATGGTGGAGATGCACCTGAAAAAGAGTTACAGCTAGTGCCAGGCGCTATAGAAGATGCGCAGGAATTTCTTACTCAACACCCCGATACTCGAACACGATTTGAGAAAGTGTCGCAGTTAGTTGAAGGTTTTGAGTCCCCACAAGGCTTAGAACTTTTGGCAACGGTGCATTGGTTAAGTAAACATGAGCCAGTACAAAGCACCGAAGAACTTGTACAAAAGGTGCACTCATGGAATGCACGCAAACAAATGTTTACTGCAAGGCAAATTGCGATTGCAGAGCAGGTGTTAACAGATCAAAGCTGGATAACTGCATAGTTAATAAATAACGTAACCATTCGGAAATTCCGGATAGTTTATTTTTATTTTGTCTGGATCCTTTTCCCCGTCAATTCTAAAAACAGTACTCCGACAGTTCGAGTTTGTTTTTTGGCTGTGAGCCTTAGGGTTTTGCTACCGAAATGAATGTCGGTAGCAAC
>JAAYGA010000333.1 GCA_012727935.1 Pseudomonadaceae bacterium
CTTTATTAGCGGCTTCACCCCCAAGCAGCCAGCCTGCTTGTGGCCATGCTTTAACCTTGCATGGTGAAGCCAAATACCCGGCTGACTTCACTCACCTAGATTATGTTAACCCGCAAGCGCCAAAAGGCGGCAGTCTTAGCCAAGCCGCGCAAGGCACTTTCGATAGCTTTAACCCCTTTATAGTACAAGGCACAGCGGCGGCAGGCTTGGGCAATATTTATGATTCCCTGACCTACCACACAGCCGATGAACCCTTTACTGAATACGGTTTATTAGCCAGCTGTATGCAGTTAGACCCAGCGGGAAGATGGATAGAATTTGAACTTCGCCCTGAAGCGCGTTTCCACGATGGCAAACCTGTTACTGCTGAAGACGTAGCTTTTACCTTTAAGTTATTGCGTGAAGAAGGCCGGCCTTTTTACCGTGCCTACTATGCGGATATTACCGAAATAAAAGTACTTAGCCCGCAGCGCATTCGCTTTGAACTCGCCAGCCATGAAAATCGTGAACTACCGCTAATCATTGGGCAAATTCCTATTTTGCCTAAACACTACTGGCAAGACCGCGATTTTAAACAGCCTTCCTTAGACAAACCCCTCGGCAGTGGCCCTTACCAAATTGCCGATGTCGATTCTGGCCGCCGCATTGTTTACCAAAAAGTAGCCAACTACTGGGGTGAAAACTTACCGGTTAATCTGGGTCGCAATAATATTGAGCGGATGATTTATGACTATTACCGTGATGCTACGGTTGCGCTGGAAGCTTTTAAAGCCGGACGTTTAGATTTCCGGCACGAAAACATTGCTCGTAACTGGGCTACTGGTTACAGCGGCCCCGCTTTAAGCAGCGGCGATTTAACGCAGGAAAGCATTCCCCATAAAAATTCAGCTGGTATGCAGGGTTATTTCTTTAATACCCGCCGTGAGGTTTTTAAAGACCCAAAAGTGCGCTTGGCACTGATTCAGATGTTTGATTTTGAATGGTCTAACCAGCAACTATTTCACGGTGCTTATACCCGCACCCAAAGCTATTTTAGTAATTCAGAATTAGCTAGCAGCGGTTTACCTGAAGGTAACGAACTAGCACTTTTAACACCTTTTGCCGAACAGCTAGCCGATGAAGTTTTTAATCAAGAATACAGCCTGCCAGTGACTGACGGCAGCGGCAATATTCGTAACCAAACCCGTAAAGCCTTGGGTTTATTGCGTGAAGCAGGCTGGACAATGGATGGCCGCCGTTTAGTGAATGCAGCCGGTGAACAGCTACGTTTTGAAATACTGCTGCACGATACCTCCTTTGAGCGGGTGGTTTTACCTTGGCGGCAAAACTTAGAAAGAATCGGTATTCGTATGGATGTGCGTGTGGTGGATGTCACCCAATACCTAAACCGCCTCCGCAGTTTTGATTACGATATGGTGGTTTCTTCTATTGGCCAAAGCTTGTCACCGGGTAACGAGCAGCGTGAGTTTTTCCATTCTGAATTTGCCCATTCAACCGATGGTCGCAATATTTCAGGGGTAGAAGACCCAGTTGTTGATGCTTTAATTGAACAGCTGATTAATGCCCAAGATAGAGACAGCTTAATAACTGCCACCCGTGCTTTAGACCGAGTGCTCTTGTGGGGGCATTATGTGATTCCGCATTGGCATTTAAACGAATACCGCATTGCTCGCCACAAACAAATTAAAATTCCAGAAGTGCGCCCAGATTATGGCTTGCCTATTGATACTTGGTGGGTTGAGTAACCTATGGCGCCTTACCTGCTAAGACGTTTGTTATTAATTCCACCGACTTTGCTGGGCATTTTGCTGCTGAACTTTTTGATTA
>JAAYGA010000041.1 GCA_012727935.1 Pseudomonadaceae bacterium
GCTATTAATCCGTAAGGAGCATTTATGCGTCATTATGAAGTAATTTTCATGGTTCACCCCGACCAAAGCGAACAGGTTCCCGCTATGGTTGAGCGTTACACTACTCTGGTTACTGAAGCCCAAGGCACAGTACACCGTATGGAAGACTGGGGTCGTCGTCACCTAGCTTACCCAATTAACAAAATTACTAAAGCACACTACGTTCTAATGAACCTTGAGTGCCCAGAGTCAGTTGTTAATGAGCTAGAAGATGTCTTCCGTTACAACGATGCCGTGATCCGTAATCTGATTATTCGCACCAATGAAGCGGTAACTGAACCTTCACCTATGAAGGCTTCTGAGTCTCGTGAAGACCGTCGTCGTGATGACCGCGATGACCGTAATAGCCACGATGATTCTTCTGAACACGATTCAGATGATGACTCTGAAGACGATTCAGAAGACAACGAATAAACTAATTAATCAGGAGAATCACCATGGCTCGTTTTTTCCGTCGCCGTAAGTTTTGTCGTTTTACTGCTGAAGGCATTAAGCAGATCGACTATAAAGACCTAGACCTTCTTAAAGGCTATGTTACTGAAACTGGTAAAATTGTACCTAGCCGCATTACTGGTACAAAAGCTAAATATCAGCGTCAGCTTTCTTCAGCTATCAAGCGCGCGCGTTTTTTAGCTTTGCTTCCCTATTCAGACAGCCACGAGTAATAACTTGGGCTTAACGGCCTAAATTTTATGCGTGCATTAGCTGAATTTGTTATGAAAAGCCCCAGTCGTGCCTTAGGTGCGGCTGTGGTTACTGCGTTTGTCCCAGTTCTTTCTTTAATCAGTAGCGCCATAGTGGCGTTGGTTTGGTTACGGATGGGGCCTGCCCAAGGCATAAGAGTTTTGTTAGCAGCAGCCATACCCGGTATTTACTACTGGATAACTGCCGCTAGCCCAGACGTGCTTTTGGTGGTGGTTGGTGCAGCATTACTTGCTGAAATTTTGCGTACTAACCAAGCTTGGAGCCGTGCTTTGCTGGTGGGTGCTTTACTTGCCTCACTAGTAGCCCTAACAGTTAAGTGGCTAGACGATGATTTGCAAACGCAAATTATTACCCTGCTATTAGACCAAGGCGGCTTAGCTGAAAACTATGATTTAAGCACCTTCGACCAACAGCAACTAGCCATTATGTTAGGCCGGTTGTTTAATGGCGTTATTACTGCCGTGCAATTACTTATGTTAATTGCCAGCCTAGTTTTAGCCCGTTGGTGGCAGGCTGTGCTGTATAACCCTGGCGGTTTTCAGTCTGAATTTCACGCCCTGCGCCTACCCCTTTGGTCATCTGCCTTGTTGCCTATTTTGCTAGTGTTAATTGCTAGCGGTCAAACTTGGTTGTTGCCTGTGGTTCCTGTGCTATTAGTGCCTTATTTAATTGCCGGAATTGCTTTGGTGCATGGTGTTTTTGCAATTAAAAAATACAACAGCTTTTGGTTGGGCCTGTTGTATGTGTTGTTGTTTTTTGCTCAGCCATACATGAGCTTTTTGCTCGTTCTAATTGCCCTGGCGGACAGTGTGATGAACTTTCGTCATCGACTGGCTCCCCCACCCTCACCTCCTTCATTAGATAAGGATGATGATGGCGAGGCCTAACGTCTTAAGGATATTAAAATGCAAGTTATTCTATTAGAAAAAGTTAACAAACTAGGCGCACTTGGCCAAGAAGTAACGGTTAAAAGTGGTTATGGTCGTAACTTTTTAATTCCACAAGGTAAGGCTGTTCCTGCAACCGCTGCTAACCGTGAAATTTTCCAAGAGCGTCTAGCTGAACTAGAAGCTGCTGCTGCCGAGCGTCTAGCGGCTGCACAAGCAGTTGCTGTTAAGCTTGAAGGCTTAGAGCGCGTAACCATTGCTTCTAAAGCGGGTGACGAAGGCAAGCTGTTCGGTTCAATTGGTGGCCGTGACCTAGCCGACGCAGCAACTGCTGCTGGTATCGAGCTAAGCAAGAGCCAAGTGCGTTTACCTGAAGGTCCTTTACGCAATGTGGGTGAGTTCGACATAGTTGTTCACTTACACGCCGAAGTTGAAGCAGTGTTGCGCGTAGCAATTGTTGCAGAATAAACGTTTCTAAGTAAACTAACCGATCTAGTTATGTGACTAGCCCCCGGTTTAGAAAAAAGGCACGGGATTTTTAAATCTCGTGCCTTTTTTTATTTGAGGTGAGTTGAAGAATGGAAAATGCACGTTATAGCGATGATAAAGAAGCTGCAGACATAAAACTGCCACCTTATTCTATAGAGGCTGAGCAATCGGTTCTTGGCGGATTAATGATTGACAATGCTGCGATGGATGCAGTGACTGAACAGCTAGCAGATGTTGATTTTTATCGTGGCGAACACCGCCATATTTTTATTGCAATGCAAGATTTAACACGGCGCAACTCACCCTTCGACCCACTTATTTTATCTGCTGAATTAAAAACACGTAACCAGCTAGAAACCGCTGGTGGCGATGCTTATTTAATTGAATTGGCGCGTAACACCCCTTCCACTAGCAATATCTTGGCTTATGCCCAAATTGTGCGTGAGCGTTCTGTGCGGCGCAAACTTATACAGGCTGCAAGGCGAATTGCCGATTCTGCTTATAATCCAGAAGGGCGTACTTCAGATGAGCTATTAAATGAAGCAGAAAGGGAAGTATTTACCATTGCTGAGGAGCGCCCTAAATTTGGTGGCCCACGTTTAATTACCGATGTGGCTGGTGCTTTGTTAGAAAAGCTGGAATCTTTAGATTTAAGCCAAAATGGCATTACAGGTTTAACCACAGGTTTTAAAGACCTAGATAAAATGACGCAGGGTTTACAGCCCTCAGACCTAGTTATTATTGCTGGCCGTCCTTCAATGGGTAAAACTACCTTTGCGATGAACTTGGTTGAAAATGCTATTTTACATTCCGACAAGGCTGCCGTAGTTTTTTCAATGGAGATGCCTGCTGAACAGCTGTTAATGCGGGTGTTTTCTTCGTTAGGCCGCATAGATCAAACCAAGGTGCGTACGGGTCAGTTGTTAGACCAAGATTGGGACAGAATTAGTTCAACCCTAGCCATTTTAAAAGAAAAGAAGCTTTACATTGATGACACACCGGGCCTGTCACCAAATGATTTACGCACCCGAACTCGCCGTATAGCGCGTGATGAAGGTGGTATTTCAATGATTATGGTCGACTATTTGCAGTTGATGCGAGTGGCTGGCAACAGCGAAAACCGCACCGCTGAAATATCAGAAATATCTCGCTCATTAAAAGCTTTAGCTAAAGAGTTTAATTGCCCTGTGGTGGCGCTTTCACAGTTAAACCGTGGCCTAGAGCAGCGCACCAACAAGCGCCCCATTATGTCGGACTTGCGTGAATCGGGTGCTATAGAGCAGGATGCGGACGTTATTGCTTTTGTTTATCGTGATGAAGTTTATAACCCAGAAAAAGAAGGCAATAAAGGCTTAGCAGAAATTATTATTGGCAAGCAACGTAACGGCCCAATAGGCAGTATTCACCTATTATTCACTGGCCGTTATACGCGTTTTGATGACTTGGCTCCTGAAAGCCTTGCCCAATATCGAGATGCAGGGCTTATTTACGAAGAGTAATTATTAGCAAATTAAGCAGCGGTTACGGCGACGGTCGTAATGCTGCTCTATTACTTCAAAGGCTTCATATTCACTGAATATGCCCATCCATTCATGGCGTAGGTCGGCAGCATAAATAACTTCAACTTCAGTGCTGCTGTCTGTAACTGGCTTTACGCCATAGCCGCTCCAATGGCTGCCTAGCTGGCCAACAAAGCGCGGTGCTGGATGTTGCTCTGGTGCTTTTAGCCAAACCTGAAATTCTTCATTATTCAGTGCCATGACTACCGCAGTTTTAGGCGCTTCTAAAAAACGTAGCTGCTGTATTGCCAAGTTGCCAAGGTTAGTAAAAGCACCTAAATGCAAGGCTTCTTGGCCTTGTTCGGCGTAAAGATACCAGCCATTTGCCACGGCTAGTTTCCAAAAATTCCACGGTGTTGCAATTTTGCTGGCTAGCCGTTCTGGTAGCCTTGTTGTGGATTGTTGTAAATGAGTCATTGGCTTCTCTCTTTTAATATGCGTATGTTCTTATATTCTACACTTGATTCTTTTTTTCTGCTATCCAGCCAATAACTAAGAAGGCACCTAAGACTAAGGGCGCTAGCCATTTTATACTGACCAGAGCAAACCAGCTGGCAAGCACTGGGGTAAGAAGCACTGTAAGAAAACCGTAACCAAAGGCGCACATGATTACAAACCCCAGCACTCTAACGATGCGTGGGTAGGGTTTTAATGATTTTTTTACTAGCTTGTTAATTGTGTCGCCGTAAATGACTAACAGCGTTGCAACTAAAGCAAGGGTTAGGCTGTCCATGTTGGCGTGTGCCCAGTTACCTGAGCGTAATAAAACTTGGTTAATTAAATCCATTCGATAGGCTCTATTTTTAGGTGGTTTTTAAACGGTTAGTACAAATAATCTTGCTTCTTAAGACTTTTTGGCGTGAGATGCATGGGTTAGACTAGTGGCGTTAATTTTTCCATATTAATCAAGTTCAAGGCTTTAGCACAGATGACAAAAATAACTGAAAAATCAAATAAACTACCCAGTGCCTACATGCTTCCCGATGCTGAAGGTTATTTTGGACCTTATGGTGGTCAGCTAGTACCACCACACCTTAAGGTTATTATGGACGATATAGCCACTGCCTACCTAGAGGTTCGTGAAACTGCGGCTTATCAAGACGAGCTAAAAGACCTTTACCAGCATTATGTAGGCCGTCCTAGCCCTATTTATTACGCAAAAAGGTTAACCGAAGCTTGTGGCGGTGCAAAAATCTACTTGAAGCGAGAAGACCTGAATCATACCGGCGCTCATAAAATTAACCATGCCTTAGGCGAAGCTTTGTTAGCCAAGCACATGGGTAAAACAAAGGTTATTGCAGAAACGGGTGCTGGCCAACACGGTGTCGCTATGGCAACGGCTTGTGCGCTCATTGGTTTGCCTTGTGAAATTCATATGGGCGTTGTCGATATTGCTAAAGAACACCCTAATGTCACTAAAATGAAAATTTTAGGTGCTACTCTAGTGCCGGTTGAATCGGGTACTAAAACATTGAAAGATGCTGTAGACAGTGCTTTTGAAGAATACATGAAAGACCCAGATAACTTCTTTTACGCCATAGGTTCAGTAGTGGGGCCTCACCCCTTCCCCATGATGGTGCGCGACTTTCAAGCCATAGTAGGCAGAGAAGCCCGCGAACAGTTTCCAGCCATGACAGGTAAGCTACCCGATTATGTAGTGGCTTGTGTGGGTGGCGGTTCTAATGCTATGGGCATTTTTTCTGGGTTTATGGATGATACAAAGGTTAAGCTAGTTGGCGTTGAGCCTTGTGGTCGTGGTTTAGGTAAGGGTGATCATGCGGCAACGCTAACCTATGGCACACCGGGTAGTATGCACGGCTTCCATTCTTATATGCTGCAAAATGCTGAAGGCGAGCCAGACCCTGTTTATTCCATTGCCTCTGGTTTAGATTACCCAGCGGTTGGTCCTCACCACAGTTATTTAAAAGATTTAGGCCGTGCTGAATACCATGCAATAGACGATCTTGCCTGCCTAGATGCTTTTATGAAGTTATCTCGTTTAGAGGGTATAATTCCAGCGTTAGAGTCGGCTCATGCCATTGCTTGGGTTATGCGTGAAGCCAAGGGTTTGGGTTCTGATGTGAATGTATTAATAAACCTTTCAGGCCGTGGTGATAAAGACGCTGATTTTGTGTCTGAAAAACTAGGTTTGTAAGTAAACGGATTGTTTAGTATGTAAGTTGGTCAAGATTAGTTACTGTGTTAGCTAATCTTGGCCTAGATCAAGGATTTCCAATCTGCCATAAAGGATTATGCAGCCTTTATGTCGTATCCGGTGGTAAGCCGAGATTACTGGAGAACCGAATGAATAAGTGGTTTGCGAATACTTCAATTCAAACCAAGGTTAATGCAGTATTGTTGGCGGTGTTGTTAGTAGTGATGGTGGTTTCTATGCTATTTACTATTCGCAGTGAACGCGCCATGGTTGAAGAGGCGATGTTGCAAAATGTTAAAGATGCTACAGACAGCTATTTAGATACACTTAATATTATGATGCTCACCGGTACTTTAGCGCAGTTTCGTGAAGTACATCGCGAGAAAGTGCTTAGTCAGCGAGGCATTACTGAAGCTAAAGTATTACGTTCTCAGCCTGTTTTAGATTTGTTTGGGCCAGGTTCAGTTTTAGATGAAGTAAGTGATGAACTAGACAAACGTGCTTTGCAGGGTGAATCCATTGAAGTTATTCGCAAGACACCTAATGGGCGTTTATTAACTGTTTTACGCCCAGTTATGAGTGAAACTAATTACCGAGGCACAGATTGTACTAGCTGCCATGTTGGCTCTGAAGGCCAGCAGTTAGGTGCTATTCGTTTAAGTTATTCATTAGACGAGCTAGACCAGCAAATAAACATGAACCTGTTAAAGCTTGGTGGTGTACAGGCTTTGCTATTTGTGGGTGGTTTGTTGCTTATTTCTTTTGTGCTTTACCGCATTATTTTACGCCCTTTGCGTTATTTGCGTCAGGCAATACAAAAAGCTGAAAGTGAATCTGATTTAACCATACGTGTACACACTGTGCGTTCACTAGATGAAATTGGAGTGTTATCTAAAGCATTTAATAAAATGCTTGAACGTTTTGCTAATAGCCTAGGCCAAGTTGCTTCCACTACACGCACTTTAAAAGCTTCAGCACACACCATTGCAACCGTTGCCGACGAAACAGTGCAAGCAGTAAATTCGCAACACGCTGAAACTGAACAAATTGCTAGTTCTATGGAGCAAATGCAAGCCAGCGCCCATGTGGCTCGTGAACATGCCCAGCGCACCTCACAAGCCTCTGTGGATGCAGATAAAGAAGCCAGTTCTAGTCGTGAATTAACCTCTGAAAGTATTCGCAGTATTCATCAACTAACGAAACACCTAGAAGAGGCTTCAAGGGTTATTCAAGCGTTAGACAAGCACAGTGAAGACGTAGGAAAAGTATTAGAAATTATTACCGGAATTGCAGAGCAAACTAACCTCTTGGCACTGAATGCGGCCATTGAAGCAGCCAGAGCCGGTGAAAGCGGGCGAGGTTTTGCGGTGGTTGCCGATGAAGTTCGTTCCTTAGCTAACCGCACCCATGACGCTACTCAAGAAGTGCGTCGCACCATTGATCATTTGCAAGAAGAAGCTAAAGGCGCTGTTGCTATAATGGAAGTGGCAAGGTTAGGGGCTCAAAAAAGTGTAGCCGATGTGGAACTTGTCGGTGGCTCGTTAAGCCACATAGCCGACGCAATAACAAATATTAATCAATTAAACTATGAAATGGCTAATGCTTCAGAAGAACAGCAAACAGTGGCAGCAAGAGTGAATGCACAGGTGACGCATGTGGGCGGCATTGCACAGCAAACTTCTTCCAATGCAGTTAAGTCTTCAGAGGTGAGTGATAATTTAGTTAAGCTGGCAGATCACCTAGAGACTTTGGTCAGTAGTTTTAAATTGAGCTAAGCATTCACTCTTTTTTGTTTTTTTTGGTGTTATTATGCATATTAATTACTTTTATAACTGACTCAATATTTAGCTCTTAGACTTGGAAAAAGGCAATGCTAGAAAAAGATGTAGTTCTGGTGGTTGACGACTCATCAACAGCTCGGTCGGCAATTATTAACGTTCTGCGTGACCACCTTTATTGTAAGGAAATTATTGAAGCATCGGATGGGCAGGAAGCCTTGCGTAAGTTAAGGCAACGCCCTGATATTGACTGGATTTTTTGCGATTGGGAAATGCCAATTATGGCAGGTGATGAGCTATTAAAAGAAATTAGAAACAATGCAGAAACAGCTCACCTACCCTTTATCATGATCACCTCTAAAGGTGACCGTGATTCTTTGGTAACGGCTGTGCAGCTAGGTGTTACTTCTTTTATAGTGAAGCCCTTTACCGCAAAGAAATTGGTTGAAAAAGTATTGCTAGCACAAGGCCGAATGGAGCGGCGTAATGCTGAGCGAACTAGGGCAGCTAAAGAACAAAAAGTGATACTTAAATCAGGTTCTTTAAATGAAGTAGAAGCTGATTTAGTTGATATTTCTTTGTCTGGAATCTTAATGTTAATACAGTCTGAAGCAGCTAAAGATGCAGCTGTATTTGATACTTTCAAAGCAAATATAGACGCACCTCACAGCCCACAAACCATTGTTTTACCTTGCCAAATCATTCGTTTAGAAGCTGACCCTTTACACCCTTCAAGAACCGAAACAATACGTTTAGCAGCAAGGTTCCAACCTATGGATGAAGCGTCACGTAAAGACTTGGTGAACTATATTGAAGCCATTGCACGTCAAACAAGAGCAGCAGCTTCAAAACCTCCACTCTAAACAGTTAGCTAACAAAAGCACGCTCAATAACATAATCGGCAGCATCACCCATGCGTGGCGACACTTTAAAGCCACGCTCATCTAGCATCTGACTAATATCCCTAAGCATTTCTGGGCTGCCGCAAATCATTGCTCGGTCGGTTACTGGGTTTAATTCTGGTAGGCCTAAATCTTTGGCTAGCTGGCCATTGGCAGCTAGGTCTGTAATGCGGCCCTTGTGAATAAAGTCTTCACGCGTAACGGCTGGGTAATAAATTAACTGTTGTTTTATCTGCTCACTTAAATATTCGTGCTGTGCTAATTCTTGAGTAATAAATTCACGGTAGGCTAGGTCTTTTTCCCAACGCACACCGTGTAGCAAAATAACTTTTTCAAAACGTTCATAGGTTTCAGGGTCTTGAATGACGCTTAAAAAAGGTGCTAAACCCGTGCCTGTACTAAAGAGGTAAAGGTTTTTTGCGGGTAGTAAATCGTCAAGTACTAAGGTGCCAGTAGGTTTTTTACTAATAATTAGCTTGTCACCTTCTTGCAGGTGTTGCAGGCGCGAAGTTAAAGGGCCATCTTGAACTTTAATACTGAAAAATTCTAATTGGTCATTATAGTTGGGGCTAGCAATACTATAAGCACGCATTAAAGGACGGCCATCAACTTCCAAGCCTATCATTACAAACTGCCCATTTTTAAAGCGTAGACCTGCATCGCGGGTGGTCGTAAAACTGAACAAATGGTCTGTCCAATGGTGTACGCTAGTCACTTCTTCAGCATAAAACTTGCTCATGATTTCCTTCCTAACCTTCTATTACCTAGTAAAATAATCAACTATTCTAACGCCAAATAGTTACTGCTGTTAAATAGTTTATTTTTATAACCTTATAGTTGTTTATCTATGCTTGGTTATTCTTTAAAGCTATAGATATTAGCGTAACAAGGCTGCTCTAGGGTTTTTCAGCAATTAAAATAGCACGCAAAGGCGCAGGGTAGCCTTCACGGGTTAGCTTGGGGTTTTCAGGGTCTAAAAAATCAACCAACGACTGAAACGTCATCCATTCGGTGGTGCGCTGCTCTTCAAGGCTGGTCTGATTTAAATCGACGCAACGAATATTAATAAAACCACAGCGCCTTAACCACAACGTTAACTGGGCAACAGAAGGCAAAAACCACACGTTGCTCATGGCGGCATAACGGTCTTCTGGCATTAAACACTGGTTAGCATCGCCTTCAATCACTAGCGTTTCTAGCACCAGTTCGCCGCCTGAACGCAGGCAATCTTTCAGCTCATACAAATGGTCTATGGGCGAGCGGCGATGGTAAAGCACCCCCATAGAAAGCACCGTATCAAACGCTTCTATTTGTGCTGGCACGTCTTCAATGCCCAAGGGCAGGTGATAAACTGCGGGCCGATTATTAGGCCCCATCAGTTTACGCACCGCTTCAAACTGGGCAAAGTAACGGGGCGAAGGGTCAATGCACAGCGTAAATTCTGCGCCAGCACCGGCTAAACGCCAAGCGTGATAACCCGAACCACCGCCCACATCCAGCACTTTTCTGCCCCGCAAGTCACTTAAATGCGGTGCTAACCTGTCCCATTTAAAATCTGAACGCCATTCGGTGTCAATGTAAGTGCCTTGCAGCTGATACGGGCCTTTGCGCCAAGGTTTTAAATCGTGCAATAAGCCTTTAATTATTCGTTGCTGGTCTTGGCTTAAATCAGAGCTAGCCAAGGCTAAACAGGCGTGTTCAGCTGTAACCGCAGCACTGGTCAAGCAAATATCAGCACTGGTAATGTTAGGCAGCTTTTCAATGCGTTTCCACCAGCCCACAAATTCAGGAAAGCGTTTTGCATCTAAACTTGCGGCCAACTGTTCGGGCAGTTTGGCCAACCAAGTGTGCAGCCCTTTGCGTTCCCTGCCATGCAGGGCTAGCTGTTGAAAAGCTTCAGAAAAATCTGGCTCGCTGGTGTTCACTAGCAATCTCCTTTAATAGCAAGAAAAGAGGCAAAGTTAAGGTATTGAAACCATTGGCTAGCAAAGCTAAAGCCGGTGGTTAACAGGCGCTGCAAATGCTGTTCTGGCGTGTCGGTTAACATCACATCTTCTAAGGCAGTGCGTTTTTGGCTAATTTCCATATCAGAATAACCATTGGCTCGCTTAAAATCGTGGTGCAACTCATACAAGAGCTGTGCTTGGCGTGGGTCTTGAAAGTGAATTTTTTCACTAATAATTAAAGCTCCACCCGGGCGCAAGGCTTGATACAGCTTTTCTAGCAGCGGCTGCCGGTCGTTTGGCGGTAAAAATTGCAAAGTAAAATTAAGCAGAATTAAATCGCAAGGTTGGTAGTCAAGGTGGCGAATATCGCTGCACAAGGACGTAATCGAACGTTTGGGCAGGTTCTCGGCCAAAATATTGGCACAACGCTCTGTCATGGCGGCAGACGTATCAACCGTAACGAACTCAACCCTTTCTAAGTGTTCTAGTTGCTGCGCCACACTCAGCGTGGTAGCGCCTAATGAAGCGCCTAGGTCATAAATGCGCCCACCTTCTGGCACATAACGTTTGGCAATAACGCCGGTCATACCCAAAATGTGTGAATAGCCAGGGATAGAGC
>JAAYGA010000334.1 GCA_012727935.1 Pseudomonadaceae bacterium
CGTAAGTTTTACGGCCACCAGCATGTTCGCCCACCTGAGCAGGTGCTAGCAGATAGCACAGGTTTTCTACGGCTCTGGCTCGTAATAGAAGCTCCCAATGGGCTTGGCCTGTTGGTACAGTAAAAGCTGCAGGTAAAATAAGCAGGTCTATAGCGTCAAGCTTACGAAACAGTTCAGGAAAGCGTAAATCATAACAAATGCCTAAGCCAACTCGCCCAAAGGGTGTATCAAAACTAACCGGCCTATTGCCAGCTATTTGTGTGGCCGACTCGTTATATTGCTCTTCACCTTTTTTAAAGCTAAACAAGTGTACCTTGTCGTAACGGGCAACCCTTTGGCCATTAGGACCATAAACTAAACAGCTATTGGTTAATTTATCTTCCACATAGCTTTTTAACGGCAAACTACCACCCACCAACCAAATGCCGTGTTTTTGTGCTTGCTCTGCTAAAAATTCTTGCATAGGCCCTTGCCCATCGTCTTCGGCTAAAGCAAAAAGGGCTTGTTTGTCTGGGCTAATCATGGGGAAATATTCAGGCAGGGCAACCAATTCAGCCCCTTGGGCAACGGCTTGGGCAATTAACTGTGTTGCAGTATTGCGGTTTTCAGCCCAGTTTGCAGCTGAATTCATTTGTATTGCAGCAATCTTAGCAACGGCATTGAGATGAGAAAAACTACGTGGATGCAACATAACTGACTCCAACACTGAAATGAAAAATGGCAATGAGGTAGAATAAGCCCCAGTCTACTTGCCTCATCCACACATCAACAAGATGGAAACCTTTTTATATGGCTCCTAGTATTTTTTTCTTACATTTTATTGGCGTGGTTATTGTGCTTCTTGGCTTAACCCTTAAAGAAAAACGTAAACGCTTAGGAATTAGCTTAGCTGTGTTAGGGTTTTTAATTGGTACGGCACCCGTTTGGTATGGCCATTTTGTAGGCCCAAGCCCCAGTGAAATGCGCCAGATACAACAAATGCAAATTCAAGAATACATGGTTCCAGACAAATAAAATTAAATGACAAAATAGAGGTTTATTGATCTATGCAAAATGCACTGCTAAAAAACAACTCCCTGCTTTCGCAGCTTAAATCTCAGCTACGAGAAACCACCCCCCGTGTGGAAGGCCGCATTAAAGGCACTGACCGTGGCTTTGGTTTTTTAGAAACTGAAGACGGTAAAAGTTATTTTGTACCACCGCCTTACATGAAAAAAGTGCTGCATGGTGACCTAGTTAAAGCAGTCATTCATGAAGAGCGGGATAATAAGGGCGAATTGCGTGAAAATGCTGAACCCGAAGAGCTTATCGAAATGGGGCTTAGCCGTTTTATTGGTCGCATTCAAAAAGTGCAGGGCAAGCTAGCCGTAGTGCCAGACCACCCCAGTATTAAGCAAGCCCTAAGGGGCAGGGCTATTAATGGCCTAGATGAAAAAACCTTAGCCGATGGTGATTGGGTGGTTGCTTCTTTAAAAAACCACCCACTAAAAGCCAATAACACGGGTTTTTCTGTTGAAATTACTCAGCTGATTGCTAAAAGTGAAGACCATTATGCGCCTTGGTCGGTTATTCTAGCTCGCCATAATCTGCCTAACGAACAACCCGTTATTGACGAAGAATGGACACTAACAGACCCAGAAGGGCTGGTGCGCGAAGACTTAACCGCTGACAACTTCTTTACACTTGACAGTGAATCTACCCTTGATATGGATGATGCGCTGGCCATTACGCCTCGCGCTGAAGGTGGCTGGGTATTAAAAGTAGCCATTGCCGACCCAACCGCTTATGTGGCTGAAGGCACTGTGGCAGACATTGAAGCCAAGTCGCGTGCCTTCACTCTTTACCTGCCTGCTCGCACCATTACTATGCTACCTAAAGAGCTTTCAGATGATTTGTGCTCACTGATTGAAAACCAGCGCCGCCCAGCCCTCATTGCCACCATTAACCTTGATGCAACCGGTGCGCTAGTAGGCAAAGCAGAATTTTCAGCAGGCTGGGTTGAATCAAAAGCTAAGCTAGATTATTTAAAAGTTTCAGACTGGTTAGAAGGCAAAGGGGATTGGCAACCAGCCAATCAACAGCTAGCAACCGATTTAAAAGCGCTAGAAGCCCTCACTGCTGCACGCCTCGCTTGGCGACATGATAATGCCCTAGTATTCAAAGACTTCCCCGACTACCGCTTTGTATTAGATGCTGACGGCAAGGTAGTAGACATTATTGTTGAAGAGCGTCGCGTGGCGCATAAAATGGTTGAAGAAACCATGTTGCTAGCCAACGTTTGTGCTGCCGACTTCCTAGCCGAAAAAACCGGCCAAGGCGTTTATAACGTTCACCAAGGGTTTGACGCTGAAAAAGTAGCCGGTGCGCTAGAACTAATTGCTGAACAAGGTTTAACCTACCATGAAGAAGCTTTTACTGCCCAAAGCCTAGATACCTTGCTAGGTTTTAGGCACCTGCGCCTAGCTTTAGACAGTTTAGAATCGGGCTGGTTAGATGCACGCCTACGCCGCCACCAAGGCTATTCCTTATTGTCGATTGTGCCTGGTCCACACTTTGGTCTTGGCTTTAAAAGCTATGCCACTTGGACTTCACCCATTCGTAAGTATGGCGATATTCTTAACCACCGCCTCATTAAAGCCGTTTTAGCAGGCCAAACCCCGCATCCCTTAGATGAAAGTTTGCCTGAACAACTGACTGCCGCACGTAAAGTTAATCGTCAAGCAGAAAGGGAAGTGAAAGATTGGCTTTATGCGCGTTTCTTAGAAGAGAAAATTGGCGAACGCTTTGAAGCGGAAATTTTTAATATTAACCGTGGTGGAATGCGCGCCCGCTTACTAGCCAATGGTGCTGCTGTTTTTATTCCGGGTTCAGCCATTCATGCGGTTAAAGATGAAATTATTTGTGATGCAGACAATAGCTGGATAAAAATTAAAGATGAAGTGCAGTATCGAGTAACTGATAAGATTCAAGTGGAACTAACTGAAGTTAAGGTAGACCAGCGCAGTTTAATTGCGCGTCCTTCTGCCTAGTTATTACACTTCTAGTATTGCTACTTGTAATAGCAACAAACAAGAGCCACACAGTTATTAACTGGGTGGCTCTTTTAATTTATTATTTTTAAATTGCTTATTTTATTATTTGTTTTAATTAGCGCAAACCTCGCATAAACGCGTCTACACTAGAAAGATCAACCTTAATATTTACCCTTAAAGCCTCAAAACCCCACAGCTGTGATGGGTCTACTCTGACTCTTTCTGAAGGGTCACACACATATTTAATGGCATAGCCATCTTCTGCTGAATTATGTCGGCGTGGTGAGGAATGTATATTACCATCCGATTTTTTAATGCTAGCAACCATCGGTGATTTAAAATCTGTGGTGCGGCCTACTACAACGGCTAGTTCAC
>JAAYGA010000335.1 GCA_012727935.1 Pseudomonadaceae bacterium
GGGGTGTCAGGTGAATAGTGATGGGCTATTTGTGCTTGCAGCAGTTCAGCGGTGGCTAGGGCATCGGTAAGTGCATCGTGGGGGTGGTAATTAGGTAGGCCATAGCGTTCACGGCAAGCAGCTAGGCGAATGGAGGTTTGCTTACGACCTAATAAACGATCCCACCAGCTGAGTGGCTTTTTACGGTGCAGTCGCCCTTCCAATTCCATAGTATCAATCACAGGAAATTCTAAGCCTTCGTTAATTCGTGTTTGCATAGCCGCATTTAAAAACGCCCTTTCAATACTGCGGCAGTGAACAACCAATATTTTGCCAGCAAAAAGCCTTAACATTTCTTGCATGATGGTTTGTAAATCGGGGGCGGTGGCTATTTGTGAATGGGTAATGCCATGAATAACCATGGAAGAGCCATCGACTTTGGTGCGGGGTTTTACAAACCAATGCTTAGCGTCTTTGCAGCGAATGCGGGCAAGACTCATAGGCACTGCGCCAATACTCAGTATGCCGTCTTTTTTTGGGCAAAGGCCGGTGGTTTCAATATCAATCGACAAAAAAGGCACTTGGCTTAAAGGGGTGTCGCCACTGACCACGCCTGCGGCATAAAAGTTTTTAAGCCAAGGGTTGTTGGCTTCTTCTTTTAGTCGAGCAAAGGTAAGCGGCCAGTCTTGGGTAGCAATGGCTTGTTGCTTGTTTGGGTCTAAATAAAACATAGGCTTACCTTAAACGGCTGATTGAACCTAGTGCATGGGGTAACGAAACCTTAAAAACTTTTGTGCATGGCTAAGAATTTGAAAAGCATCTTTTAGGTTATTGCGCTCAAAGTCTGACAGGTTTTCTGGTGCAACATTGTTGTTCAGCTCTTCGCCTAGTTCCGCAGCTTTGGCCTGATGACGAATTCTAACGATAGAAATAAGTTCTAAAGCATCCCGTAAATCTTGGCCTCGCCCTTTGGGAAGAATATTAGCGGCAATAATGTCTTCTAGGCGATCAAATGAATTTTTAGCTTTAGAGCCAATTGCCAAGGCATGCACACGAATTAAATCGGCAACGGGGGCTGTGCCACGGCGTTTCATATTAATTGAATTATTGTGTTTGCCATCGGTTTCCATTACAAAGTTTTTGAAAAAACCTAAGGGCGGTGTGCGGTTTAGAGCATTGCGTGCCATGCAAGCCAAAAAGCGTGGATGGCGTTTGGCCAGTCTTAAAATGCGGTCATTTAACTGGTCTGCCCATTCCACCTTGCCCCACACACCGTCTAAATCAAAGAAAATAGAGCTGTGCAGTAAAGATTCAGGCGTGGGCTTTGCTATCCAGTCAGTAAAATACTGCTGCCATACTTTATAAGGCTGCCGCCAACGGCTGTTGGTCGCCATAATATCGCCGGTGCAATAGGTGTAACCGCACGCTGCTAGGCCATCGCTAACAATAGTCGCCAGCTTTTTAAAGTATTCATCGTGCAAGGCTGGCTCAAAACTGTCGTGTAAAATAAGGGCGTTGTCTTGGTCGGTAACCAGTGATTGCTCATCCCTTGCCATAGAGCCTAAGGCTAAAAAACAATAGGGAATGGGTGGCGGCCCAAGTTCTGCTTCTGCCAGTTCAAGCAGTTGTTGCTTAAAGCTGCGGCCTATCACCGCCATAGCACTGCCAATCATGTGTGAATTGGCGTCTTCATTAACCATACGAATAAAACTGGCACGTACATCGGGTGCTAGGGCAGCTAAGTCTTCGGGGCTGGTTTGTCGAAAAATACTACCAACCACAAATAAGCTGTTTTGAGATTCATAACGAATAATATCGGATACGGCTATTACGCCAAAAGGCTTACCTTGTTTCATAACCGGCAGGTGGTGAACATTAAAGCGCAGCATCATCAGCATGGCTTCAAACACCATTTGGTTGTGTTCAATGGTTATCAGTTCGGTGGTCATAAACTCACTGACTGGCTGGGTTACATCGGCAC
>JAAYGA010000336.1 GCA_012727935.1 Pseudomonadaceae bacterium
CAAGAAGGTAGTTTAGATGGCCTTTGGCTCCTTCCTGTAGGTGCTGATGGATACTTTACTCCAGAGCGTATTGAAGGTTTATTAAACTCTGGACAATTAAATTCTGACTTGTTGGGTTATTTAAATAAAACACTTACTGCTAGCGATGCACGTAACTTTGAAAAAAACCTTTCAAAAGATATGAATGAAGATGAACAAGATGAATTTTATCAAGGTATAGATGCTAGTGCAGAAATGTTAACAGAAATAAATAAAATAACTGAATAATCATTTAAAAAAAGGAGAGGGTTATGGGTTGGTTATCCTCAATAGGTTCGGTAATTAGTTCAGTTGGTAGTGCGATTTCTTCAGCTGTTAGTAGCATAGGAAGTGCCGTCTCATCCTTTGCTTCGACTGTAGCCCCAATCATTGGTACAGCAATTGCTGCTATTCCTAAAATTGCTAGTGCTTTAGCTAATGTTGCACAAGGAGTTTTACAAGCTTTTGGTATTATGAAACCCAATGAAAAAATAGAAGAAATGGGCGAGCGTGCGCTTCAAGCAGCACAAGAAGGCATTACCCCTGATAAGTTTGAAAACTTTGATGAGTATATGGAAGAATTACGCAATTTTGACTTAGATGAAGATAAAGCCAATAAGCGTACTAGTGCTGAAAAAATAGTTGCGGGCATTGCTGTAGGTACTGTTGGTTTAGAAAAAAAGCTTGATTTAAGCAGCGGTGAAGTAAATGGTTTGTGGTTATTGCCCCTTGCCAATTCAGAGTATTTCACTGCTGATAAACTAATAGACCTTTTAGAGAGTGATAAGCTAGTAGGTGCAGATATAGAAAAGTATTTAGAAAAAGATTTAACTGCATCTGAGTCTAGAGAATTAGAAAAGAAGCTAACTGTAGGTATGGAAGAGGAGGAAGTTGATGTACTTTATGATGCGCTCGATGATTCAATAGAAAGTTACCAACAACTTGCCGAAGAAGTTAACCAAAAGCTTGCTTAATAATTATTTTTACAAGGTTCTTAACTTATGAGCTTAACAAGCCCAGTAACTACGCATTTATTTTTTGTGTATTACTCTGGGCAGCTAGCCGCTTGGTCGGTTAGTTTGCCTAAAGCCATTAATCATTTAATGCTAAGCGGTGAAGAAATATTAAAAATCAACTCTGAGCATGGCTTAATAGAAGGCAGTAAAGATGCTTTTGCTAGGCTGCGTAGTAATGGTGAAAAAGCAGACCTAGTTCATTGGGTTATTTCTAATCAAGAACAAGAAAGCCTTCTAAAAAGCAAGCTGCTGAACCAAGACACGGATCAAGAAACGTTTAATTGGCAAGTTATTAGCTGGGAATGGGTAAGTGATCGCCTAGGCATTGATCAAAGCCCTTGGCAAAATGTTGCCTTGTTGGAAAGCCAGGTTTTTCCTTGGTTGGCGACTGCTAATAAGGCTAATGAACGCAAAAAAATGCAAGATGCTTTAAATAGTGAACATCAAACTAAAGCAGGGGTGCTAGTAGAAGAGCGAGCTAGCCTTGAACAGCAAAACGAGCTATTGCGCTCGCAGAATGCGGCTTTACAAAGTGTCGATACTGAAAACTTAGTACGTTTTTTACCTGCACTTTTTCCCCGTGTGTTTACTGTTTTAGGCGCTGTAGATTTAGCCCTGCTTTGTGGTCGTGTTGAACCCCTTGCAATACGCAACCCCTACCCAGAGCCTAGTGAAGAAACCTTGCATGTTTTGCAGAAAGACTTCCGTAATCTACCAAAACATTTGCAAAAACAAATTGTCGCACTCGTTGCCCGCCTGCCCCAGCGTAAAGATTTACGTCCACGAGCAGAAATGCGTAACCTAGTGACTGAGTTAGAGGAAAGCTAAATAATGGAAAGTTCTGAATTAAATAACCCGCTTCAACCAAAAGCTGCTGACCGATTAGAAAAATTAAAAGCTGGTTGGGAAGAGCAATCTAAATATAGTCGATTTTCTGAAACGTTAGAAACTCAAGACCTGCGCTTGCTTCTTGAACACTACCCACCTTTGCAAGAATTGATACGCCAAATTGCCACCCAGCAGCCGATTAAAGCCACAAGTCAGCCTTCAGAAAAAACCAATCAGCAGCTACAAAAGGCTATACAAGAAGCCG
>JAAYGA010000337.1 GCA_012727935.1 Pseudomonadaceae bacterium
GGGCGCAATAAAATTATCGAGCATTTTAGAGGCGCAAGAGGTTTTAACGCCTTTTGTACAAAAAAGGTCTTTGTGCGCAATGGGAATGCCAGTTAAGGGCGTTGCCTTGCCTTCTGCTAGTTGGTTATCAGCAGCTTTTGCGGCAAGCAGTGCTTCTGGTTCGGTCACAGTAATAAAGGCATTAATTTGTGGGTTAACTGTTTTAATGCGCTGTAAAAAAGCTTGGGTTAGTTCAATGCTTGAAAATTTGCGTTCAGCAAGGCCTTGGGCCATTTGGGTAAGGCTGAGATCTAGCATGGGGTATCCTAGGTATAAATTAAAAAAAGAAAATGGTGTTATTCAACAACTCTAGGTACTTATCTAATCTACAATTCTAGGTACCAGGTAAAGGCCATTTTCAGTGGCAGGCGCTAGTTGTTGTAAATAGTCACGCTGATCAGTTTCTGTTACTTCATCTTTGCGTAGGCGCTGCATTGCATCCATAGGGTGGGTCATAGGTTGCACACCTTGGGTGTCAATGCTTTGCATTTCGTCAACCAGATCAAGAATGTTAGAAAGTGCTTGAGAGTAGCTTTCTTCATCTTTAGAGTGGATACTGAGTCGGGCTAGGTGGGCTACTTTATGGAGTTCTTCTATATTAAGCTTCATGAATACACCTTAAAAAAAGCAGGTTATACTACTGCGGAATGGGGTCAAGAATAACACAAGGCTGGCATTGTGTTTATGGCACTTTTCTATAATTTCAGTCTTTATTTAATAAGTTTACCTATAAGTTACTTGCCCTGAACCCTTCAGGTTGCTAGAGTTTCCGCCCAGCTGAATAGGGATACATTAGGATAGGTCACCAAAAGCATGATTAAACGTTTAAGAGGTATGTTCTCCAACGATCTTTCAATTGATTTGGGAACAGCAAATACACTGATCTATGTACGTGGCAAAGGTATTGTACTGAACGAACCTTCAGTCGTTGCTATAAGACACCACGGTAATCAGCGTAGTGTTGCTGCCGTTGGTTTTGATGCTAAGCGTATGCTAGGTAGAACACCCGGTAATATTACTGCCATCCGCCCTATGAAAGACGGTGTGATTGCAGATTTTCATGTAACTGAAAAAATGTTGCAGCACTTTATTTCTAAAGTACACGACAATAGCTTTTTTACGCCCAGCCCTCGTGTGTTGGTTTGCGTGCCTTGTATGTCTACTCAAGTTGAACGTCGAGCCATTAAAGAATCTGCTTTAGGTGCAGGCGCACGTGATGTGTTCCTAATTGAAGAACCAATGGCAGCCGCTATAGGTGCAGGTTTACCTGTAGAAGAAGCGCAGGGTTCAATGGTGGTTGATATTGGTGGTGGTACCACTGAAATTGCCATTATTTCTTTGAACGGTGTGGTGTATTCAGAATCTGTTCGTACTGCTGGCGACCGTTTTGATGAAGCCATTGTTGCTTATGTGCGTCGCCACTATGGCAGTTTAATTGGTGATGCTACCTCTGAACGCATTAAGCAAGAAATTGGTTGCGCCTACCCAGGCAGTGAAACCAAAGAAATTGATGTGCGTGGCCGTAACTTGGCAGAAGGTATTCCGCGCAGCTTTACACTAAATTCCAATGAAGTACTAGAAGCCTTACAAGAGCCTTTATCGGCCATTGTGCAGGCGGTTAAAAATGCGCTAGAGCAATCACCGCCTGAATTGGCTTCTGATATTGCCGAGCGTGGTTTGGTGTTAACCGGCGGCGGCGCTTTATTGCGCGACATTGACAAGCTAATCGCAGAAGAAACTGGTTTGCCGGTTATTATTGCTGAAGATCCTCTAACCTGTGTGGCTATTGGTGGTGGTAAAGCATTAGAGATGATTGATCATCAAACTTTTGACCTACTCTCCATCGAATAACTCCTCTGCTAGGTTTAAATGTAAAAAAACTAAACCTAGAAAGGTTTAAACTCAGAAACGCCCCTCTACTAAAGAGTGAGGCGTTTCTGTGCATTTAGTAGAATTGCAATGGACTCAATGAGGATTCGACTATTAAGCAGCTTTTTTCTAATGACACCTACCTAGGCTACCATTTCTTTATTGCGCTTGTTTTAGGTGTGTCGCTGATGTTTGCCGAGCAACGTTTTAATGAAATGGCCAATGCCCGTTCTTGGATGACGCTTATGGTTACGCCGGTGCAGTGGGCAGCCGATGCGCCAGGGCGCGCTTGGGGTTGGGCTTCTGATAGCTTAGCAAACCGCAATGCCTTGTTAGATGAAAACCGTGAATTAAAGTCACAGACTTTGGTGTTAGCTGAACGTAGCCAAGTCATGTCTTCAATTGTTGCTGAAAATGTGCGCTTAAGGGAACTACTGAATGCGGCTCAAAGAGGCAAGATAGATTACATTAGTGGCGAATTAATTGGCTTAAATTACGACCCTTTTTCACAGCAAGTTATTATTAATCGAGGCCGGCAAGATGGTGCTTATATAGGCCAGCCGGTTATTGATGCCTCAGGTGTTATGGGGCAGCTTATTTCTGTTAGCCCTTATACCAGCCGTTTATTATTAATTTCAGATATTCACCATGCGGTGCCTGTGCAGGTGAACCGCAATGGTTTGCGTTTTATTGCCCAAGGCAGTGGTCGTGCCGAAGAGCTTTACCTTAGCCATGTTCCAGAAACGGCTGATTTAAGGGAAGGCGATTTATTAATAACCTCAGGCATGGGTGGTCGTTTTCCTTTTGGTTACCCAGTAGCAAGAATTACCAGTATTTCTCACCGCCCAGGCGAGCCTTTTATGGATGTTGTTGCTAGGCCGCTAGCGCAACTAGACAGAAGTCGTTATGTTTTATTGCTTTTATACCAATTAGTGGGGCCGGCTCCAGACAAATTAGTCGATTTAAAAATGGAGAAAACGCCTAATGGCTAGTAAAAAAACGCAAGGGTTTTGGGTTATTCAGCTCACCTTTTTAGTTGCGCTTTATTTACAGGCGCTGCCTATGCCCAAGTTTTTTTTATTTTTACGTCCTGAATGGATAAGTTTAGTGCTTATTTACTGGTCGTTAAACCTGCCGCAAAGGGTGGGGGTAGGCCACGGTTTTTTATGGGGCTTACTTTTAGATTTAGTGGAAGGCACCTTGCTTGGACACAATGCTGTGGTTATGAGTTTGTTGGCTTTTTTATGCAATAGTTTTTATCAGCGTATTCGTATGTATTCTTTATTTAAACAGTCTGCTTTGGTGTTTTTATTAATTGGAATAAGTCAGCTAGTTTTTCAGTGGCTGCAAAGTATTTTTGGTGCCA
>JAAYGA010000338.1 GCA_012727935.1 Pseudomonadaceae bacterium
ATGCAACGCCATGCAGCTAACAACCCCATCATAATCGCAAGGCAGCCCAGCAAAAACGTTTTGGTTATGCGTTTCAATATTACTAACGCCCTTCTCGTCTAATACCTCTAGCATGTTTGCTGAAGTGTCTAAAGCCGTTACTCGCCCAACCCTTGCTGCTAAAGGCACACTTAGCAGCCCCGTTCCCGAACCAAAGTCTAACCAATGCTGTTGGTCGTTTAGCACTAGTAAAGGTAGTAGTAAATTTTCTACCTCGGCTAACTGAACCGACATACGTCTTTGATCCCAGTTACGGGCTGAGCCATCAAAAGGGTTGGTTGAAGCAGGCATTAAAAGCTCCTAATTACTTTTGAGAGTTACTTGTTAGGTTTCATCTGGCCAGTTTCTTCATAACGCTGGTGCCAGCTAAGTGCCTCACCTAGTAGGTGGGGCGTGTGCATTCCACCGCCACTGTTGCAGGCACGTTCAAAGTAATCCATTAGCTCGGCACGGTAATCTGGGTGGGCGCAATTGTTAATAATTTTAATGGCCCGTTTACGGGGTGATAAGCCGCGCAAATCAGCCAAACCGTATTCAGTCACTAAGATTTTTACATCGTGTTCAGTATGGTCAACGTGTGAAACCATAGGCACAATCGAAGAAATAGCACCATCTTTAGCCACCGAAGGCGTTACAAAAATAGACAGGTAGCCATTACGCGCAAAGTCACCCGAACCACCAATACCGTTCATCATGCGCGTACCCATAATGTGGGTCGAGTTAACATTACCGTAAATATCGGCTTCAATTAAACCGTTCATGGCAATAATGCCCATACGCCGCGCTAATTCAGGGTGATTGCTTATATCTTGTGGGCGCAGAATAATTTTTTCACGGTAAAGATCAATGTTTTCATTAAACTCTTCCAAACCCTCTGGGCTTAGTGAAAAAGCCGTTGCTGAGGCCATGTCTAAAGTGCCTGATTTAAGCATTTTTAACATGCCATCTTGAATCACTTCGGTAAAAGCCGTTAAGTTTTTGAAAGGGCCCGCATTCAAACCTTCTAATACTGCGTTGGCAATATTACCGACACCCGATTGAATGGGTAATAAGTTTTTAGGTAGGCGGCCAATTTCAATCTCTTTTTGAAAAAACTCTAAAATATGGTCAGCAATTTTGATAGATACAGCATCGGGGGCTTTAAACGCCGAGTTACGATCGGTTGAATTGGTTTCAACCACTGCTATAACTTTTTCCGCTGGGCAACGTAGGTAAAGCTCACCAATGCGGTCGGCAGGGTGATTCATCATAATCGGCTTACGGTTAGGCGGCATGGCTGTACCGTAATAAACGTCGTGCATGCCTTCTAGCTTAAGGTTTTGCTTAGAGTTAACCTCTAAAATCACCTTGTCGGCTTGTTCTATCCAAGTTTTGTTATTGCCTAAAGAAGACGAAGGAATCAGGCTGCCATCTTCACGAATACCTGCCACTTCAATCAGCGCAATATTCATCTTGCCTAAAAAGCCAGACCAAGCGTATTGAGATACTTCCGATAGGTGTAAATCCACATAGTCCATTTTGCCGGTGTTAATGCGGTCACGGCAAATAGGGTCACTTTGGAAGGGTAGACGCATTTCTATGCCATCCACTTCAGCTAGCGTGCCATCTAATTCTGGAGCTGTGGAAGCGCCTGTCCAAACGTTAATGCGAAAAGGCTTACTGCCTTCTTGTGCATTGTGTTTGCGAATACGTTCAGCTAAAGC
>JAAYGA010000339.1 GCA_012727935.1 Pseudomonadaceae bacterium
GCCTCGACCAGTTTGCCGGTGTGGCGATTGCCATTGGTAATAATGTGATTCGTTATGAAAAGCTGCAGCAGTTACGTGAACACGGTGCCCTGTTACCTGCCATTATTCATCCGCAAGCAGTGATCAGTCGCTATGCCCATATTGGCGAAGCTAGTGTAGTGTGCGCGGGACCTGGAACGCTGCTAGAAAATAGATCGTATTCAAAACTTGCTAATGATTTTATTGAGGTGTTTTTTTAAAATGAAAATAAATAAAAAGTCAGCACTGCTGTTAGTTTCATTATTGCTGATAACTATTGCTTTTTGGTCGGTGGATGGGGTCGGTTCGATTGCTAAAGTGCTACCGCTGTTTGATATGAAACTTATGATTGTGGTGGGTCTGTTATTCTTAGGGACTATTGTTCTTTCATTTATAAGAATTTGGATTATTCTAGGAGATTTTGGTCATAAATTGAGTTTTTTTGATGTGGCTAAGGCCTGCATAGCAGGAAATATTGGCGCACTTTTTTTTATTCCTGTTTTTGGTCAAATTGCCGGCAGGCAGTTTTATTTGGCTAAGCTCGGTGTGTCAGCGGTAGAGAACTCGGCAGCTTCCGGTTATGAGCGAGTAGTGGCTGGTGTTGTAAGTGCTGTTTTTGCACTTTTAGGGTTCTTATATATTTATGATTGGGCTGTTATTGAAGGTGCTGAGCCAATAAAATTATTTATATTTACTGTTTCAGCTGCTCTAGCTGTTATTGTTTTTTATCGAAAGATAATGTCAGTCTTAGAAAGACAAGCTGTCAAGAATTTTACAAACATTCGTCATGTGTTCTTGTTATTACGGGTAGTTCTTATTGTTGCCTTAGGCATGATTTTAACGATGCTGTGTTTTGCCTTAATGTTTGGTGCTGTATTGCCAGAAGTAGATTACTTAAAAATAGTATCAATAGCTTTTATCGTTTCTTTTTTGGCCTCTCTACCAATAAGTTTTGGTGGTTGGGGTTTACGAGAAGTATCAGCTATTTTTTTTGTCGTATACCTTGGCGGCACATCAGAAGCTGGGCTTGCTGCATCTGTTTTTATAGGGCTAATCTCTATGGCTGTGGTGTTGGTGTTTTATCCCGTTTTGTTTATAGGTAAAAGGGTTGTAAGATGAATGGTCTATTAAGTAAGCGAGAAGATTCGTTGGTTTGGATATTTTCAGCATTCATTTTTTTATTTGTGCTGGTGCAGGTGCATGTTGTTTTTTTCAATTTTGCTGTAAACGTAAACTTGGCAGATTTTTTTGTGATGTTGGTAATGTCAACGTTGGCGATTGAGTTTATTTACACCAAAAAGCCTGTGTTTTGGAAGGTTAAACATTTCAATATTTATGCATTTCTAACCTTGGCTGCCATGATATGTGGTTGGTTGGTTGCCTTTTTATCTGATTACTCGATTACTTGGGCTGGCACAAAATTAACTGGTTGGCTGATTATCCTAGGCTATTTATATGCTTCAGCTATGCTGGTAAATCGACTAGGTTTCTTTACTTTTTTAAGATTTTTTAACTTGTTGTTGGTTTTTTTTGTTTTGGTGCTTTTGCTTAGTGACATAGTAATGTTTATAGAAATATTGAGGGGGCTAGACGGAAGTGCTGTATATGTGAGTTATCTCACGGCTCTTTCTGGAAACCGTAATGCACTGGCGTTTCAGATTCTGGCTGTTCTATCATTGGCTCTGGCATTTCAGCCTTTATATAAGAAAAAAACAAAAATCAATCAGTTTTTTTTGCTGTGTTGCGTCATTGTTTTAGTAGCGAGCATGTTTTTTACTGCATCTCGATCCGGTATCGCAGTTATGCTTATTCTTTATTCTTTTGCACTGATATTGAAGATGGCTGATTGGAGGTTTCTCTTTTTATCAATGACATTTGGATTAGTCTTAAGTGGCTTAGTCTTATATACTCCTGAGATATTTTATTTTTTATCTAATATGTTTTCTCAAGATGTACAAGGCGAGCAATCTGCACGAGTTGTAATGAGGGTGTCTTCAACAGAAAGTGATATGTTACGAATTCAGCTTATTAAAGATGCTTTTTCAATATGGCTGGAGCATCCATTTTTCGGTGCTGGGTTGGGCGCTTTTTATACGGGTAGTGCTGCTGTCTATGGAACAGCTATCGTACAGCACAATAGTGTAATGTGGGTGCTGTCCGAGATGGGCGTGTTCGGACTGTTGGTGTTTGCAGCTTTGTTTTTGTCCTTGATTAAGTTTGCATTTTTCTCCTCCCGCAGGCGCGGTATTCGACAAAATGCTGTTATTTTGTTGTTGTTAGCTTTGGGTGCTATGGCGATGTTTCATGAGATGTTGTACCAGCGTATCTTCTGGCTGTTTCTTGGTGCAGTTATCGCGGTGGGCTTTTCTGATAGAAAAAGCGCTACAGTACTCAGTGATGAAGCTACGGCTTAAGGAATATGCATGAAACGTCTTGCGTTAATTACCTCACACGCACCCTCTTTACTCAGCTTTCGTAGTCATTTGATTCGCGCCTTGGTCACTAAGGGCATAAAAGTATGGGCGCTAGCGCCTAATTTTGATGATCATAGTCGAGCTGCTGTACTTAAGCTTGGCGCCACACCTGTCGATTGCCCTATGGATAGAACCGGTGTGAACCCTTTTCGTGATTTGGTTAATACCTGGCGTATGTTTTTAATATTACGTCGCCTACAACCAGATCTAACTTTGAGCTATTTTATTAAGCCGGTTGTTTTTGGCTCTATGGCGGCTTTTGTTGCGCGGGTTCCTCGACGTATTGCTATGGTTGAGGGGCTTGGCTTTGTATTTACTCCAATGGCTACTGCTTTGACATTCAAACGACGAATTTTAAGAGCTTTAGTTTTGGGGCTTTATAAAACAGGCTTATCTTGTGCTCATAAAGTTATTTTTCTTAATCCAGATGACAGTGCTGAGTTGGTAGCAGCGGGTGCTTTGTTGCCGGATAAAGTGTTTTTACTGGGAGGCATTGGAGTAGAGCTTAAGGATTGGAAGCTTATCCCACCGTCTGTTGAGCCTATAACCTTTTTATTAGTAGCTCGCTTATTACGTGAAAAAGGTATTGAAGAATACGCAATGGCTGCTCGGATAGTTAAGCGACAACATCCACAAGCGCGCTTTATTTTACTAGGCAGTGTAGATGATAATCCTGGCGCGCTAGCCGAAGCTGATATTAAAAGCTGGAGTGATGAAGGTACTCTTGAATGGCATGGGCATGTTGCTGTGCAGCCTTGGATGGCTCAAGCAAGTGTCTATGTTTTGCCTTCTTACCGGGAAGGTATGCCAGTGAGCACGCAAGAAGCCATGGCTGCTGGACGGGCGGTTATTACTACAGATGTGCCGGGTTGCCGACAAACTGTAGAGCATGGCGTGAACGGCTTTTTAGTGCCACCGCGCAATCCTGATGCACTTGCAGAAGCTATGTTACGTTTTATTGAACAACCTGAATTAATACACTCCATGGGCAAGGCTAGCTTATGCATAGCACAGCAGCGCTTTGATGTTCATGAGGTTACTGTACGCTTAATGACAGTGTTGTTCGATGGCGATCATAAGCACGGAAATCTCCCATGAAAAGGTTATTTGATATCTTGATTTCTTTTTTTGCTCTGTTGCTATTAGCTCCAGTGATGCTTGTTGTCGCATGGCAAATCCGCCGCAAGCTCGGCTCGCCGGTTTTGTTCCGTCAGGTGCGACCGGGTAAAGACGGCAAGCCCTTTGAAATGATTAAGTTTCGTACCATGCGTGATGCTGTGGATGCCAATGGTAATCCACTGCCGGATGAAGAGCGCATGACACCTTTTGGCAGCTTTTTACGTTCCAGTAGTTTGGATGAATTACCTGAGCTGTGGAATGTGCTCAGAGGCGATATGAGTTTGGTTGGCCCACGACCATTGTTGATGGAATATCTGCCTTTGTACTCTAAAGAACAATACCGCCGCCACGAGGTGCGTCCGGGCGTAACAGGCTGGGCGCAGATCAATGGCCGCAACGCCATCAGTTGGGAAGATAAGTTTAAGTTGGATGTGTGGTATGTGGATAATCAGTCGTTTTGGTTGGATTTGAAGATTGTATTTTTGACAGTTAAGAAAGTCGTGGTGCGTGATGGCATTAGTGCTGAGGGTGAAGCGACGATGAGTAAGTTTACAGGTAGTCAAAGTTGAAGCGTTTAGCCATCTTAGGTGCAAGCGGACACGGTAAGGTTGTTGCTGATACTGCTGAGTTGTTGGGTTATGA
>JAAYGA010000004.1 GCA_012727935.1 Pseudomonadaceae bacterium
AACCGCCATGCTTACTGAACTTAAAGAAATGGGTGTTGGCATTGCCTTAGATGACTTTGGTACAGGTTATTCAAGCTTGGCTTATTTAAGCCGCTTACCCTTAAACGTATTAAAAATTGATAAATCTTTTGTGGATGGTTTGCCCAACCGTAATGATGATGTGGTGATTACCCACTTAATTATTCACATGGCAGCTCAGCTTGGCATTACCACCCTAGCAGAGGGTGTTGAAACACAGGAACAGCTTGAATTTCTTAAGCTGGCTGGCTGTCACCTAATTCAAGGTTACTTGTTGGCACGCCCTTTACCACCGGAAGAAGTAGCAGAATTATTGCTACAAAGTTACTAAGGAAAGCTTGATCACCATGCCACAATTAATACTGCTTTATGACACTGCTTGTGAAGCAAGGGTGCAAGAAAAGATTTTGCCCTTATTACCAAAAGATAAATTAATACTGCACCCTTGGTTAGAAGGTGCTTTGCCCAACTGGCCAGAAGGGACTCAGGTAATTACTTGGCTCGCCGATGCCGCACTTTATCAAGTGGTTCCACAAGCCATAGCTAAAGGCTGGGTGCTAGGGCTGTTACCTCACCCAGAAATGCTTGAAGCTGCTAAGGGTTTTAAAGTACCCAACAGCTTAGAAAAAGTGGTTGCTCAGTTAGACTTTACTGCGGAACCCATTGTTGTTGATCAGCTTTATTGTAACGATAAGCTGGTTTTTAATGCGGTCAGTATTGGTGACCCTTTTGGCTTACGAGCTTCTTCACGAACTGAAAAGCTTTCATCACGTTGGCGGCGTTTTAAGCTGCTGGTTGCTAGCCTGAACAAAGTACGCTTAAGAGCGTTTACTTTAACCACGGATAAAGAAAAAGTATTAGAAACTGCCGCCCTAGGCATGGTGGCAGTAGACAGAGGCGATGCCAGTGCTTTTACGCGCCGTGTGGTAGATAAAGTAGTGGCTGATGATCGTCAGCTTAACCTGCTTATTCTATCGCCACGCAGCCTATTACAAGCATTTGGTTTTTTAATTGCTTCTATTTTCTTGGGTTTTTTAGGCATTAATCGTTTACCCAAATACCTTGGCCTGATTAAAAGTAGCGCAGTAAAAATAGAAGCCAATCAGCCCGTTACTTATATCGTCGATGGTCAAAAGTTTAAAAGTAAAATTATTCAACTAAGAGTCGATGCTGCTGCTTTACGCTTGTTTAATAATTTTTTAGAAACTAGTAGCCTTGGGCACCAAACCAATGGCAAAGAAGTGTTTAGGGTGCAAGGCTTGCCTATAGGTGAAGCCAAGCGAGAGCTAATCGCCTACCCCTTGCCTTGGATTCATCATGCTGGAACGGATGAATTTAAAGACTTATTTCTTATTTTAAAAGAAAATGCTAAAGCCTCAGAGGTGTACCTAACCTTAATGGTTTTAGCAACGCTATTAGCCTTAACTGGCTTATTTGCTAACTCTGCGCCGGTTATTATCGGTGCCATGATTCTAGCGCCACTTATGTCGCCAATTATTTCTTTGGCAATGGGTGTGTTGCGTGAAGATAACTCGCTTATGTTTGAAAGCAGCCGTTCACTTTTATTGGGCGTGGGCTTGGCGTTAGGTTGCGCTACAGTAATGACTTGGTTAATTCCTCTTTGGTCAATTAATGATCAGATAGCAGCAAGGCTTAGCCCCACTTTGCTAGATTTAGGCGTAGCCATTATTTCTGGTATTGCAGGCGCTTATGCCCATTCCCGTGCTGAAGTAGCTAAAAGTTTGGCAGGTGTGGCCATTGCTGTTGCGCTAGTACCACCCTTGGCGGTGGCAGGCATAGGCATAGGTTGGTTCGATTGGGCTGTTTTTTGGGGCGCTTTTTTACTTTTTTTAACCAACTTGGCCGGCATTGTTCTAGCTGCTGCACTTACTTTTATGGTGCTAGGTTTTAGCCCGTTTAAGTTGGCGCGAAAAGGTTTGGTGGTTTCTTTAGTTATTGTGGTGCTAGTCAGTATTCCACTGGTTAACAGCTTTGCACGCATGGTTGATGAGCATGGTGTTACTAGTAGTTTGGAAGGTCAGGTTTTTCATGGCACTCGACTAGAAGACGTGCGTGTGCAGCTTGGCAGCCCTTTGTTGGTTTCTGTGCGCTTGCTTGCAAAAGAGCCATTAAGCTTGGTTGAAGTAGACCTAATTAAAGAAGAAGTAGAGCGAACTTTACAGAGGCCAGTGCGTTTAGAGGCTTTTCTAGTGCTGGTGCGCTAGCTTTATAATTGGTTTGGGTTTTATGGTAATGTGTTTACCTTAGGTTTAGGTAAATAATTAAACTGTAGTTTGATAATTAAAAAAACAAAGGAATCTTGCGATGCTGGCACAACTCACTATGACTCGAAAGTTGCTGTTCACTCTATTTCCACTAACATTCATTATTCTGCTGGGCATGTTGCTATTTATTCATGATGCTGTTGATAAAGCAGTAACAGTAAAAGCTGTACAAGCTGCTGAAGAGTTAGCCTTGTCTGAAGGCCAGCAGGTGTTAGACAACCTAGTTAAAGGCTTGGGTGGCCTTGAAGCCTTGGGGGTTGTTTTAAAAACTCAAGACCAGTTTGCGCCTCAAGATCGCCGTGCAATTATTAATAGCTATTTAATTAGCTATTTAAAAGAGCGTAAAAACTTACTAGGTACTTGGACTATTTGGGAACCCAATACACTGGATAACCTTGATAGCTATTACCGGAACACTGAAGGGCATGATGAAACAGGGCGTTTTTTAGCCTATTGGGTGCGTGACAAAGGCCAAATTAGACGCGAGCAAGTTGTGGGTTATGAAGCCCCCGATGCCGATTATTACCAAGTAGCCAAGCGCACCCTGAAGCCTGCGATTGTTGATCCTTACCGCTATGAATTGGATGGCAAAAGTGTGCTTATGTCTTCTGCCGTTGTGCCTATTATTGTAGAAGGTAAGTTTTTAGGGGTGGTGGGTTTTGACTTTACAACCGACAACCTGCAAGCGTTTGTTAGCAAGCTAAGCCATAACGGTGGCGTGTCTGCGCTCTTTGGTCAAAAAGGAACCATTATTGGTCACCCCGATCCTTCGCGCCTAGGTAAAAACATGCTAGAGACCGAAGCAGATTTGATGGGTGATAAAATACAAGCTGGGTTTAGTGCTGTTGTCGCTGGCCAGTCTTATACCACACAAATATACAACGCTTTCTTTGGTGAAGATGTACTGGTTGTTTTTGCACCCATAAGCTTGGGCGCGGCAGAAGGCCATTGGTCTTTTGCTATGGCTATGCCAATGAGTGAAGTGCTAAAAGACGTTAATGCAATTGTGCGCCAGCTAGTTGTAATTGGCTTTATTAGCTTGTTAGTCTTGCTACTAGTCATGATTTGGTTGTCACGCAGCATTGCTCGCCCCTTAGAACATGCCGCAGCAGCGATGGAAGACGTGGCTAGCGGTGAGGGCGATTTAACCCGCCGTTTACAAGTTACAGGTAAAGATGAAGTGGCGCGTTTAAGCACCGCATTTAACGCCTTTGCTGAACAAGTTCGCACCCTAGTTAGCCAGCTTGCTGATCATAGCCAAACCCTTGCCAGCACTTCTGCCCAGTTAGAACAAACCAGCAGCCGCGCCTCGCAAGGTGCTATGCAACAGCGCAATGAAATTGACCAAGTTGCTGCAGCAATGGACGAACTAACAGCAACGGTACACGAGGTGGCAGGAAGTGCTCAGCGTGCTTCAGACGCTACCCAAGCAGGGCGACGTGAAGTGGATGCTGGTGCCAAAGTTATTGAAGGTGTAGCTAAAACCATTAGTGGTCAGGCCAATGAAGTTGATAAAACGGCTCAAAAACTAGCCGAGCTTGAAGGGGCTAGCAATGAAATTGAAGAAGTTATTACCACCATTCAAGCCATTGCAGAACAAACCAACCTGTTGGCGTTAAATGCTGCCATAGAAGCGGCGCGCGCTGGTGAACATGGCCGTGGTTTTGCGGTGGTGGCCGATGAAGTACGCAGCCTTGCCACTCGCACTCAAAGTTCAACAGAAGAAATTAGTTCAACCATAGTGCGCTTACAAGCCATGACGCGTGAAGCTGTAGAGGCGATGGGCGCAAGTAAAAAGCTTTCGGAACAAAGCGTTGTAAGCGCCAACGATGGCCTAACGGCTTTGGAGCAGATAGCTGATCAAATGCGCCAAATTGAAGATATGAACCTACAAATTGCTTCCACTACTGAAGAGCAGTCGGCCACCACCGAAGAGTTGGCACGCAATACTAGCCGTATTGGTGAATTGGCCGACGAAGCAACCCAAGGGGCAAATGAAACGGCTGAAGGAAGCCAAGCGATTGAAGCTTTGGCTAAGCAGTTGAATAGTATAATCAGCCGTTTTAAGTATTAATTTTTGGAGATAAACATGAGCAAGCAACACCTGATAGTGTTTGATACCACCTTGCGTGATGGCGAGCAAAGCCCTGGCGCATCCATGACTAAAGATGAAAAAGTGCGTATTGCACTGATGCTAGAAAAAATGCGCGTCGACGTGATTGAAGCAGGTTTTGCCATTGCCAGTGAAGGTGATTTTCAGGCAGTAAAAGCGGTGGCTGAAGCAGTAAAAGATTCGACTATTTGTTCTTTGTCACGGGCGATAGAGGCTGATATTAGCCGTGCTGCTGAAGCCATTAAACCGGCTAATTCAGGGCGTATTCACACCTTTATTGCCACCAGCCCCATTCACATGAAATATAAGCTGCAAATGCAGCCCGATGAAGTGATAGAGCAGGCCGTTAGGGCGGTACGTTTTGCGCGTAACCTAGCGGCTGATGTGGAGTTTTCGTGTGAAGATGCGGGCCGTTCAGAAATGGACTTTTTGTGTCGCATTGTTGAAGCAGCGATAGATGCTGGCGCACGCACCATTAACATTCCCGACACTGTCGGCTATGCCATTCCTGAGTTGTATGCTGAACAAATTCGTACCCTAATTGAGCGTGTGCCTAACAGTGACAAAGCCATTTTTTCTGTGCATTGCCATAACGATTTGGGTTTAGCTGTGGCTAACTCTTTGGCCGCAGTTCAAGCGGGCGCACGCCAAGTAGAATGTACCATTAACGGTTTGGGCGAGCGGGCAGGTAATGCTTCGCTAGAAGAGCTAGTGATGGCGGTTAGAACCCGCCCCGATGTGTTTAATGTAGAAACACGCATTAACCCTGTGTATATCGTGCCTACCTCACGTTTAGTTTCTACCATTACTGGTTTCCCTGTGCAGCCTAACAAAGCCATAGTGGGTAAAAATGCTTTTGCCCATGAATCAGGTATTCACCAAGATGGTATTTTAAAACACCGTGAAACCTACGAAATTATGAAAGCCGAAGACGTGGGCTGGCACACTAATTCACTGGTTTTAGGCAAGCATTCTGGCCGTAATGCCTTCCGTGCGCGTTTACAAGAACTAGGCATTAACTTTGCTTCTGAACAAGAGCTAAACACCGCTTTTACCTTGTTCAAACAGTTAGCAGACAAAAAACATGAAATTTATGATGAAGACTTGCAAGCCCTAGTCACCGACACCCGTGCGGCAGCGGCGGCAGAATATTTGCAGCTGGTGGCTATGGAAGTCCAGTCTAAAACAGGTGAAACGCCACTGGCTAAGGTGGTGTTAAATGTTGAAGGCCAAGAGCTTAAAGCCGAAGCGCAAGGTTCAGGCCCTGTTGATGCTGTTTTTAAAGCCATTGAAACCCTAACAAAAAGTGGTGCAAGCCTAGAGCTTTATTCGGTGAACGCCATTACTTCAGGTACCGATTCGCAAGGCGAAGTAACGGTTCGCTTAGCTTTGGGTGGCCGCATAGTGAATGGTTTAGGTGCTGATACCGACATAGTGATTGCCTCTGCTAAGGCTTATATTAATGCTTTAAATGCACTGCAAAACCATGCCGACCGCAGGCACCCACAAGAGGCTGATATTTAAATGCAGCTAAGCGCACAGCAGCGTTATGCTACCTTGCAGGTGATGGGAACCCGTTTGTGGGTTCCAAGGTTTCAACTGCAAGGCGCTGCTGCCAGCAGTGTTTGTGATTGGCCCGCGCCTGCCAAGCAGTTAAGTGCGCGTGAACGCCTGCTACAACAGCAGGCATTAGCTGCACCTTCAAGTTCAGCAACGGCTCCAGTTACACCTACACCCCAACAGCCTCCTATAGCTTCGCCCTTGCCTACCAATTTTCAAGCACCGCCGGTTAAGTTACCGCCTCAGCCCCTTGTTCAGCAGCAAGCAACGCAACCCGTTGCAGCTTTACTGCCGTTGCAAGCCAATGTTTGGTTACTGGCTAATGGTTGGCAATTGGTGTTGGAAAATACTAATGGCTCGCTTGGCTTGCAAGAGGTAGACGTTAGATTACTGCATAACTTACTGATTGCACTTTACCCTGGTGGTTTAGGCATTATTACCCAGCAAGTTTTTAGCTGGCCTTTGCCGGGTGTGCCGGTTGCGGTGGGCGATGAAGGTGAATTAAGCATGGCCTTACAAGCCTTTTTAACCGGCGCTCGCCTTCAAGGTGTGCAGTTAGGCGGTTGCCTAGTATTTGGTGAGCGGTTGTTTAATTTAATGAACAACAATATTAACCTGCCACGTTTGTTCGCTAGCCCTTCCTTAGCTGAATTACAGCAAAATCCAGCGGCTAAACAAGCCTTCTGGCAACAGGCAGGCAGTTCAGGATTAAGAGCCGCTTTTGCCAGTTCGCCGGTAACTTTTTAACTTCTAGTTTTTTAGGCTTAAGTTTTTTAGCCCTAACCTTGAAAGAGTAACGATGAGTTTTGAAATTTTAGACGCAGCCGCTTTAACTGAAGTGGTTCAGCTGGCAGAAAAATCTGACCCTTATGCTTGGCCTTTACCTCAATGGCGTTCTAGCCTTAAAGATGATTGGGTATTAGCCAAGCGTGAACAGGGTGTTTTGGTTGGTTTGTTGGTTTTAAAGCCTAATCTTTATGAAACTGAACTGCTGTATTTATTGGTTGCGCCTAAAGCTAGGCGGCAAGGTTTAGCGGCAGAGTTGCTTGATAAAAGCTTAGTACACAGTGAAGCACTCAATGCTGAACGAATGCTGTTAGAAGTAAGGGCTTCCAACCAGCCAGCCATTGCACTTTATAAGGGTAGGGGGTTTGTGCAAGAGGGGAAGCGTAAAAACTATTATCCCTTACTAGCGGATGATAAAACTGCTGCGAGTAAGGGATATGAAGATGCTTTGTTGCTAACACATTGGTTTATTTAACGCGTAGTTAATTATAAATTTGTATCAGCTTCTTCCTGCTGTGTTTCTTCTTGTGTCTCTTCTGCTGCTGCAGTGTCTGCTGCAGGTTCTAATTCACTGAACTTACCAAGCAGCTGCCCTAAACGTGCTTCCCAAGCATATTTTTCATCTTTGAGAGCGGCGTTTTCTTCTTTTAACTCATCCATTTCCATGCGTAAAATTTCTAATGAGTCTAAGGTTGTTGCAACTTTTGCTTCTAACTGGCTCAGTAATTGCAGGCTCATAAAGCACTCCTATAAAGAAAGATGGTTATTTAATTTAATTGTTACTATTAGAGTCATTTTAATGGCTGAGTGCAACTGTATTCTTTGCACACCAGCCTGTTAAAGCATATCTTCAAAAGGGTTTTTAAGATTTAAGGATACTTTTTTAGCATAGCCGGGTATTTCTAATGACTCGGCACTTATCTTCAGTTCTTCACCTTCTAAAACATTCACACCAAACTGGTAATTAAGATTAAAGCGGCCAGCAGTAAAATCAGCATCGTGCTGTTGGCTTGCTGCTAGGGTTTGTTCTGCTTTTGCTTGGTGTGCTTGCATGGTTTTAGCACCATAACGAGCCATTAACATGCCTTGCGTTACCTTGGGTGACAGCACTAGTGCGCTGGCATTGTTGCCACCAAAGCCTTTGGCGTTTAATAGCGCCATGTCCATGCCTTCGCAGCCAATTTCTTGGTGCTGGTTGTTCAGCTTAAGGTTTGAGTCGTGAATGTCGCTAGCAAAGTTATCCACAGTAGTAATGCCCGGTAACCAGCCTTCTGCCCAAGTGCCTAAGGCGCTCATTATTTGGTCGCCACCAGCAGTGCCTTGCGAATGCCCTACATAGGCTTTAATAGCGGCAATTGGCCAAGCTTTAATGCCCATTGCTTTAGCCACTTCGTTAATAACGTGAGATTCAGTGGTACGGTTTTTGGGTGTGCTAGTGCCGTGGGCGTGAACATAGCTGCGCTCTTGCAAGGCTTTTTCACCCAAGAGGCTACGGCCTAAGGCAGCCGCTTTGGCTAGGGTTAAGTAATTGCCTATGCCTGGTGCTGAAATGGAACGCTTAAAACCATCGGCATTGGCAAAAACTTCCGGCACTGAGCCTAATATTTGTGCGCCGGTTTCAACGGCAAGATCATCGGCTACCAGTAAAATAAACTGCGCCGATTCAGCAATAGTAAAACCACAGTTGTCTGCAAAAGGGCGGCAGGCACGGCGGTAATGGGCGTCGGTTAGCTGTTCCACACCGTCAAGATTACGCAAGCTAGCGTTATCTGCCAAAGCACCCATCGCACGAAAGCCTTCAATAATTTCTGGCGTAACCGGCGCATCGGATGTTCCTACCACTGCAATTTTTAAGCGCCCTGAACGAATAGCGTTGGTGGCAGCTTGCAGGTTATAAAGAAAAGTAGCACAAGCACCAAGTAAACCGCTGGACTGGCCAATATTGCCAAGCATATAGGCGTTAATAAAATCAGCAGTCATTTGTGCATAGCCTAAAGGCATTTGTTTGGAAGTGGTGCGCTTGCCTATAACTGGGTTTTGTAACAAACCACCCCAGCCTTCTTGGTCTAGCTGACCAATGGAATTGCTGGCAAACACGCCTATTTGGTCTGGGTTCACTTGGGCAGCTAAGTCTTGCCAAACAAGGCCACTTTGGCCTAGTAAATCAGACACACCAAACACTGCCATTTGTAGGGCGCGAGGGTGGTTTGCACTGCGGTAATGTGCGCCAGGGTTAAACCCAGTCGGCAACATGCCCGCTGCTTGAACTAGGGCTTCGTGTGGGTCTGCCATAGTAAACTCTTGCGGTTCGGTAAGCGTAACTTCAATTTCAGTGGTGGAAATATCACGCAACTGCCAGTTAGCAGGAATTCTTTGTGGCAGCTGGCGTTGGCGTAAAATAAACCTTAGTGGGCTGGTGTCTGGCTTTAGGGTAAGCGTTCTTCTGCCAGGTTGAGCGTGTACATCAAACCAGTCTGGGTGAATGCGGCGAATAAGTGTGTTATCAAGTAAAGCTTGTTTTTTTTGCTCTAGCAGCAAAGCCGCACTGAGGGTTTCACCTTTAGCCGTTAACCATTCATCTGCGGCGGTTTGCTTAGCTAGCCCTGTTAGGCTGGCCAAAGCTAACAAGCTAGCTTGTTGTTGGCCTAATGAAAGCTGGCTAAGAATTAGGCGTTTGAAAGCATGGTGACCGGAAGTGCGTCCTGCAGGGCTGACGCCGCCCATACCGATAATGACTGGAAGGTGTGACAAAAGACTATCCTCAGGATAAAAAATTCTGTGTATCTTAACATTGCCATTTAAAACGGGCTATGCAGCAAGGCTTAGTCACTAAAGTAACCTTAATTCTCTTGCGCGAGTTAACGCTTGGGTGCGAGAGCTTACATCTAATTTACGCAGAATATGACGAATGTGGGTTTTAACTGTGTGAAGTGAAATAAATAACCGCTGGGCAATTTCTTTATTTGCTAAACCTTCAGCCACCAATACTAACACCTGTTCTTCTCTTACTGAAAGTTCCTCACGCGGGCGAGTGGGGTCATTGCTGGTGTTACTGGAAGAGAGTTCTAACTGGCTAAGTAAATGCTGCACAAATTTTAATAGATTAGAACCTTTTGCTAGCTGTTCTTTTAATGGCAAAAACAAGGTTAATAAACTTTTGTCGGCACTTAAAAAAGGCATACAGAAGTTTTCTGGTTCGGCTAGTTGCAGTGCTTGGCGCAGGGTGCTTAAAGCTTCTTTATTTTGGCGACTGTGTTTAAGTGCCAGCGCCTTGTGTACTAATACAAACAACCCAGCCACTGGGTAATTAGTAGTTAGCCTTAATTGTTCGTTTAATAGGTTTAAAGCTTGGTTATAACGCCGGTGGCTCATTAAAGCACGGCTATACAAGAGTTGTAAAAGTTGGTTTTGTAAGGGCAGCTGCACTAAAGAAGGTTGGGGTGGCTGATCAATTAGCTGTTGTAGCCAATTAAGAGCTAAATCAAGCTTACCTTCGTCTAGCCAAAGGCTTGCTTTTAAAGCAGTAATTATTGGTAGCCAACTAACCGAGGCAGGTTGTTGTAAGTGTAGGGTGTGTTCAGCCTTGGCTAGCCAATCAAATGCCGCCGTTAAATTACGGTTAGAACGCGCCACTAACGACAAAATTAAGTAGCCACTCACTAAATGTTGATCGCCACTGGGTTGCAGTAAAGCTATGGCTTCTTCTAAAAACTGGGTGGCTAACAGCGGCTTTCCTTGGCACCAGTGCAGGTAGCCTTTAAGCAATAACAGCCTGCCTTTAGGTAGGGGCTGGTGGGTGGGTAGTTGCAAGGCTTTGTTTAGTAAGTGTTCTGCTAGGCGTAAATGGCCTTTATTTATTTCTAGGTTAACTTGGTCATAGGCCAAAAGCTGTTGTAATTCAGGGCTGCCCGTTTGGTGTGCCAGCATCTGTGCTTCACGGTTAAACCCTCTGGCAGCAGGCAAGAGGTTACGAGAAATGTGCCAGCGAGCAATTAAAAGTAACGCATGAATAGCCACTTCAGGCTGGTGTTCTTTTAGTTCTGGGTAGATAACTAAGGCTTTTTTTACGGCCTGTTCGGCTTGTGGTTCATTGGCTAGTAAATAACAGTTAATTAATTTAGCTTCAGGCAGGTTTTTGAACTGGCTGGCGCTTAGCAGTTGTTTGGCCGCTTGAAATTGGTTAGCAAACAATAAGGCCCAGCCACTTAGTAGGGTGAGTTCTGCTGAAGCTGCAATCTTTTCACTGGGCAGGCTGTTGCGCCAAATTAAAAACTGGCTAGGGTCTAGGCTGCGTAACAGATGGCTAGTGAGTTGTTTCATATAGCTGGCCAAGGCTTCTGTTTGCCCTGCTAAAAAAGCCTGTTGTGCCGCAGAAAAAAACAACCCTTGTTTGGCTAGGGCGCAGGCTGCATTTAGGTGAAAAGCCTTGTCTGTTGCAGAGGGTGGACTGTCTTTTTGAAACACCTGCTTAAGCAGTAAAGGGTGCAAGCTAAACCAAGGCTCAACATTCATTTGGCTAGCATTTTTTGTAAATTGAGTGGCAGCAGCAGGCAGCAATAACCCCATCATGGCTAGTTGTTCTAGTGCTTCTTCTGCCACAGGGCTGCCTGTTAACTCGCTAAGCAGGCTGGCACTGGCAAAGTCAATTTTTGCTAACAGGCTTAATAACTGCTGCTGTGGGTGGGTAAGTTTTGCAACTACCTGCTGTTGCAAGAAAGGGCGCACTTTTTCTAGGCTGCCGGTTTGGCAAATAAGTTTTAATGCGGCTGGCCAGCCAAGGGTTTGCTGCCAAATCTTGGTGACCGAAGTAAGGTAAAACGTTTTGTTTAACTGTTTTAATAACTGCCTAACTTCATCTTGGGTAAAGTCTAAATCTTGGCGTTGAATTAGGGTTAGTTGGTCGGTGAGTTGTAAGTGATTAAGTTGCTGTAAAGGTAAATAAGTGCGGCTAGCAATGATTAAATTAAGTTTGCTGGGCAGGGCTTGCAGCAGTAAATCAACTAGGTTAAGCGTGGCAGTGCTAAGTTGGCTGGGGTAAATTAAGTTTTCAGCCGTATCTAAAACAAGTTGGCTGGGGCTATTAAGTGAAACTTTAATTTCTGCTATTAAAGGCAATAACAGGGCTTCTAATGCGTTGGGGTTTAAGGCATTAAACGTCAGTTCATCGGGCGAAATATTGGCCAAAGCAGCCAGCGTTGTTTCGCCTAGGTTGTTGGGTAATTCAGGCAGTTTGCGTAGGCTAAGCACTAGCCCATAAATTAAGTTGGCTGGAGTTAGGTTGCTAGAAGTAAGGTTAAGCCAAGCAACGGCTGTTCGTTTACTGTTTTTCCATTGGCTAAGTAGCAGTGTTTTACCGCTGCCTGCTGGTGCTAACAAAAGGGTTAGGCGTTGCTTAGCAGCCGCTTCAAGCTTGCTAAGTAGGCGGTCGCGAACCAACGTTTGTGCTGGCATTTTGGAAGGTTCAAAACGAAAAGAGAGCAGACTAAAGTTGTTAAGCTTAGGCTTTTTTACTGGTGTGCTAGTCATTTAACCCCTTATCTCCACTTGCCGTTAAAGCCATTAAACTAAGCTAGAGCGGCAAGAGAGACAAGGTTTTTAGCTGTTAACGACCACCAGCACGGTTTAAAGCGGCAGGCGTAAAGCTGCTGCGCTGTGCTTTATAATCCCAGTTATAACCGCGAGTATCATTGATTAAGCCCGACACTAAATAACGGCCATTAACTAAGTCATAAAGGGTTTCTGCTGCATACCAAGGAATTTGTACGTCTTGGAATTGAACCGTATGGCCCTCGGCTACACGCCACAAATTATCACGCCCGTCGTAATGGTCGACGTGGGCAATTTGGTAGGTGTCTTCGTCAAAGTACATCACTCGCTTAGCATAAATATGGCGCTGACCGTCTTTTAATGTGCCTTCTACCTGCCAAACACGGTGCATTTCATAACGGGTATGATCAGGGTTCATGTGGCCAGCTTTTGCAATGTCGCCAACACTTAAATTGGTATCTAGCAGCTTATAAGCGTTATAGGGAATGTACATTTCTTTTTTGCCAACTAGCTTCCATTCATAGCGGTCGGGCGAGCCGTTAAATACGTCTAGGCCATCGGAAGTACGCTGACCATCGGCTGCTGTACCTGGTCCGTCATAAGCAACCTGTGGCGCACGGCGTACACGGCGTTGCCCAGCGTTATATATCCAAGCACGGCGCGGCTCTTTCACTTGGTTCATGGTTTCTTGAACCAGCAGCACAGTACCCGACAAGCGGGCTGGCGCGGTGACTGATTGTAAGAAGTAGAAAAGGCTGTTTTCTACAGGGTCGCCAATAAACATAAACTCTTCAGACAGGGTAACGGCGGTGTAATTACCGCTAGCCTGAGGCGTTACTAGGCTAACTTCACGTTCAGCACCTTCACCACGGTAGCGAAGTGAATGGTTCCATACTAATTCCACGCCCGTTTTTGGTAAGGGGAAGGGTGTAATTTGTACAAAGTCTTCAACACCATTACCGCCTTCAACTAGCTTGGCTGTTTTGGCGTTGGCTTTAACTTGGTCGTAAACAGCTTGGGGGTAGTTGGCAGTACGGTGGCTTTTATAAACCGGAATCGAAAAAGTGTCTGGGTACTTTTTCAGCATTTCTATTTGGCCAGGTGCCATGTTTTTTTCATACTGCTGGTAGTTTTTGGCAGTAATGGTAAACAAAGGCTTTTCGTTAGCAAAGGGGTTGGTGTAACCCTGCTTCCAACCACCATTAGCTTGCTTTAAGCCACCGTCCCAAGCAGGGATTTTGCCATCGGCGTTGCC
>JAAYGA010000340.1 GCA_012727935.1 Pseudomonadaceae bacterium
GTGCCTGTTTTTTTTCAAGTGCTTGTGCATCTTTAAATTCTTGCATGGCTTTCATCTTAGCCATTGTTTGGTCACTTGGTAGCACTTCAAGCTGGCCTAGTTTTACTTGGCTATGCCTTGCTTGATGTGCGTTTACATCCCACCAGTTCAAGGTTAAATTGGGCAGTTTTAAATTGCCGGCTTGCTTGGGATAAAGCAATAGCCGCTGTTTTAAACTTCCCACTAATAGCCCATCCACAATTCGATCGGTTAGCTCTTCAGTTAAAGGCTCGATTCGCCAGTTTTCAGAAGCCATGGCTTTAAACTGGGGTAGATTACGAGCCTGTTGACCGACAACATCAAGGTGAATGCTTAGCTCTAAAGCTTCGGTTTGTTTTAGTTGCTTAGGGCGAGGTAAAAACGCCGCTTCTAAATTCACGCCCAAAGCCGGTAGCCAAGGTTGTTCTTTAGGCCAGCTATCTGGAATAGGGCGAACATTGATTTTTAGCGTTGGCGTTTCTGCTTCATAAAGCTTGCCACCGGTTTGCCCTGTTAAGGTTAAACGGCTAGAAAAGTAGCGTGGCAAAATGCGTGCTTCTGCTGTGTGCAGCTGAATAAGTTCCTGCCAACGAGCTTCTTGCCAACTAACACCTCGCTGGTTAAAACCCTGTTCACGGCCATCGCCCAATTGACGAGTGGTAGCACCTTCAACTTCTAGTGGGCTAAGCCTTGGTTCTAAAGGAAAGCCTTGGTAACGAATTAATAATTGATACACCAAGGTTTGCCCAAGGTAAGCATCAGTAAAATCAACGCTTTGCTGCATTGTTAAGGGCTGGCTTAAACGTTGGGTTTGAATGGTTGGTTTTTTTCTAGCCGCTTCAATTAACAGCTGTAAAGCTTGCGAAGAACGGCCATTGATTTGTAAAGGTTCTAAATCAAGGCGGCGACTAATGCTGTCAGGCTGTAGGTGTTGCAACACTAAAAACCAGCGGTGAGTAAAACGATTCTGCCCCTTAGTTTCTAACTGATAAATTTGATCAAGAAGTTTAAAATGCGTTTGCCAGCTGGCAGGCAACACCAAAGCAGGCTGCTGAGCTTGGTTATTCATGGTTTCAACCAAAATTTCTAACTGCCCACCTGCTGCTAATTTAGGTTGGCTTGGGGTTAACAAAACAGCCTGAGCTGGGCTTGCCAATAACAGCAGCAAGAGCAATAAAAAACAGCCGTTTAGAAACTTTAAGCCGCTTATTTTAAAAAAAACTGTCATGGCTGATTTTCCCTTAACTCACTTTTAAAGCGGTATTTTAATAAACGCCAAGGGTCTTCTTGTAGCTGTTGTAATTGTTTTTCTTGGGTGGCCTTAAGCTGTTGACAAGCAGTACAGCGGCTATTTTTTTCTGGCTGCCAATCGGTTTCTTTAGGTAGCTTCTCCTCGCCTTCCTGCTCATTAGCCGCCGCTTCGTCTGATGGTTTATTTTGTTTGCTTTGGCTAGCACTGCACAAGCTTAACAAGGCTTGCTGAGTAGGGGCTGGTTTTTCTGCTAACTGAATTTCAGCCAATTCGCGGTTAATGCATAATTCAAACCATTCAGCTTGTAAGGCTTTAGCTTGGTTAAAGCTTTCTAAAGCAAGCTGTGGCTGCTGGGCCAATAAC
>JAAYGA010000341.1 GCA_012727935.1 Pseudomonadaceae bacterium
AAAATACAAACAAACTCACTAAAGCTCAAATTGATGAGCTAGCGACCTACTGTGAAGATGCAGAGCTTAAGCAACAAGAAATCATCAAGGTTACCGATAAATACCCAGAAATGACCTACCGTGATGCCTTTGATGTGCAGTGGGAAGTGCGTCGCCGTAAAGTGGCACGAGGTCATAAAATTGTCGGCATGAAAATGGGTTTAACCTCTTGGGCAAAAATGGCGCAAATGGGAGTTGAACAACCCTGCTATGGCTACCTAGCCGACTACTTTAGCGTGCCAGAAGGCGGTGAAATCAAAATGGATGAGTTGATTCATCCAAAAATTGAAGCAGAAATTGCCTTTGTAACCAAAGCCCCGCTTAAAGGTCCAGGCATCCATATTGGTGATGTGTTAAGAGCCACTGATTTTATTATTCCAGCCGTAGAAGTAATTGATTCACGCTACAAAGATTTTAAGTTCGACTTAAAAAGCGTGATTGCTGACAACTCCAGTTCCAGCCGTTTTATTACCGGTGGCCGTATGGCACGCCTAGAAGATGTTGATGTTAAAAATCTAGGTGTTGTCATGGAAATTAATGGCGAAATTGTCGCTACGGGTGCCGGTGCTGCGGTATTAGGCCATCCAGCGGCTTCGGTTGCCATGCTGGCTAACATGATGGGCGAACGTGGTGAAGAAATTCCGGCAGGCACTTTTATTATGACGGGTGGTATTACAGCGGCAGTGACAGTTAACCGTGGTGATTCGATTAATATCCGCTACCAAGGCTTAGGCAGTATTACTGCAAAGTTTGTTTAGTTAATTACTACTAACAAAAAAAGAACAAGGATGTTCTAACACTATAAAAAATAACACCAATAAAAATAACAAGGTACTTTATAAAATGAAAATTAAACAACTCACAACTGCTGCAGTTATCTCAACTTGTTTAGCAGCACCTACTTTTGCAGGCCACTATGTTCCAGGTATAGAAGGTGTGAAAGCTAGTTCTGTCCCACCTCCAGGAATTTATTACAAGGGCTACTATGTAAACTATGAAGCAGATAAATTCGACGGTGGCGGACCCGATAAAGTAACAGTTAACGCTCTAGCACATCGTTTAATTTGGGTTACTCCACAAAAGTTTTTAGGTGGTGATTTAACCCTAGAAGCTATCTTGCCAATGGTTAATGAAAAAGTTAAAGCGGGTGGTGCAACCGTTAAAAGTGAATCAGGCTTAGGTGATTTATATTTAGGTAGTGTTATTGGCTGGCACGGTGAGCAATGGGATGCAGTAGGTGGCATGGGCTATTGGGCTGAAACCGGTGATAAAGATAAAGTGGGTCAAGGTCATGATGGCATTATGCTGACCTTTGGTGGTACCTATAAGCTAAACCAAGCAGGCGATATTACTTTAAGTGGTTTAGGTCGTTATGAAATTAATGGCGATAAGAGTGGTGGGGTAACTGTTGAAGATAACCTAACCCTTGAATGGGGTTTAGGTAAGGCTTACGGCACTTTAGATGTAGGTGTTATTGGTTACTTAACTAGAGAAATGTCTGGTTCAAATAAAGAAGAGCGCAATGCGTTGGGTATGTCAGTAGGTAAGTTTTGGCCAAGCATTATGCTAGGTGCAGATGTTGCAGCCTATAAAGAGCTCTCCAGCTCTAATGGTCCTAAAGGCCGTGTGATTCGTGCTTCTTTAACCAAAGTATTCTAATAACTAAGCCTAGCTGGCTAATATTAGCTAGGCTTTTTTTATGCATTTTAATAGTCAAAATAGAGGTGCAGCATGCCCATAGCGCAAATTTATATTATGGAAGGCCGTAGCGATGAAAAAAAAGAAAAGTTAATTGAAAAAATTACTGATGCAATGGTTGAAGCCCTAGATGCACCCCGTGATGTGGTACGAGTAATGATTACTGAAATGCCTAAGCAACACTTTGGTATAGGTGGTAGTTCAGCAAAAAAACTAGGTCGCTAATCTTACTCAATATTAAAATAATTATAAAAGTAGTTTTATCTGTGTTGTACACAGCGAATTAATAGCCAAGTAGGTAAAAAAATGCAAAAGGGTGAGTTAAATAAGTATATATTACTCATGAGCCCCAAGGGTGATGTTATGTACACCTGTCGCCATACTAGGGATAAGTTCGCTTTAAATAAAGAATCTTTAAAAGGCCTTAATCTGCGCAGCTTTAAACACCAAAATATGCCAGATGGTCCAATTAACGATCTTTTTGGAGTGGTAAGCAAAGGTAAGCCATGGTTAGGAGTAATCCAGCTTCAAGCTGGCTCAGATGAGTTATGGGTTAGCTGTTATGTGTTACCAGTTATGGAACAAGGCCAGGTAGCAGAACTGCATTGCATTATGCAAGAAGCAGATAATGCAACTCTTAGCCGTGCCAGACAAGTTTATGGGTTAAGAAAACAAGGTAAGATGCCTTTACGTTTAAGGCTGCCGATAAAATCTACTTGGCAAAGGCTGTATTTGGTTTCTGTGCTAGCTATTGTACCTATTTCTACAGCGGCTGCTTTAGCAGCGACTGGCTGGATTCTAGGTATAAGCTTTGCTATTAGCCTTGCACTTTTATTCTTTGCACAATATCTAGTTATGCGACCTTTTAATCGCTTAGTAAGTACCAGTAAAGCAATAGTATATCATCCTATTAAACAAATAATTTATACTAATACAGTCGATGATATAGGCCAGCTGCATATGGTGATTTCTATGCAGCAAGAACAAACCAGCTCTTTAACCTATAGGCTACAAAACACCTCAGACTTAATATTTAAACGAGCCAATAGCACCGTAGCCAGCATGGAGCAACTAACTCAGGCATTAAATCAGCAAACCAATGGTTTAGATGAACTATCTAATTCAAGTACCAGCTTGCAAGAAAATGCCCAAGTAATGAGTGCAGAAACCACTTCTAGTAAAATAGCTGTAGAAGCTGCCTTAGCACAAATTGAACTAGGCCAAACCACTTTAAAAGATGCGATAAAAGGCAACCACCTATTAGCCGAAAAAATTCAACAAAACCACAGTTACTTTTTAGAGTTAGAAGCGAGTAGTAACAACATTGGCGATGTTCTAGTAGTTATTCAAAATGTTGCTGAACAAACTAACTTGTTGGCTCTTAACGCAGCTATAGAAGCTGCCAGAGCAGGTGAAGCAGGCCGCGGTTTTGCCGTAGTAGCGGATGAAGTGCGCTCTTTGGCAGCTGAAACCCAAAACTCAGCTGTTAGTATTCAAACCATGATAGAAGGCTTACAAAAAGCGACGCAACAAATTTTAAGCACTTTAGAGCAAGAACAAGAAATATCAGATTCAAGTGTTAAACAAATAGATGCCGCTGGTGAAGCCTTTAATAGTATCTTAAAAAATGTTGACTTGCTTTTAGCTAAGGTAGCCGCCTTAGAGGAAGGCAATAAACAACAAACTCAAGTTGCAGAAATTGTTGATACACAAGTAGCAGCTTTTATAGTAGCTAACCAAAAAACCTCTAATGAAGCCAAAACTGCAGATAAACTTAACCAAGAAGTTGCCCGTATGGCTAATAGCCAAAACCTACTTCTTTCAGGCCTAGCACAGGCTTAATATTTTATTTTAGGGGGTATAAAATGCAAGAAAACTTACCAGATAACGCAGTAACAGTTGTAGTCTCACGCCGCGTTAAAAAAGGCTGTGAAGAAGAGTTTGAGCAGTTAAGTACAGCTATGTCAGTTGCCGCAAAAAAATTTGCAGGGCACCTAGGTAGCACTATGTTCAGGCCAGCTTCACCTGATGACCCTGAGTACAGGATTGTATTTAAGTTTGCTAGCCAAAAAGATTTAGAAGTTTGGCAAGCATCTGAAGTACGTAAACAGCACTTAGAAAACTTTGAAGGTTTGCTTATAGAACCAGCTAAAACAGAGGTTTTATCTGGGATGGTAACTTGGTTTACCCTACCAGCACGCAACCCTATAAAACCGCCGCCACGTTACAAAATGACCTTTGTTAGCTGGTTAGCTCTTTACCCCAGCGTAACTCTAATTTTTTTACTGTTTGGTGAACTGCTAGAGCCAGTGCCTCTAATTCTAAGAACTTTAATAATAACTGCAGTTTTAATGCTATTAATGACCTACGTGCTTATGCCAAGGTTTACTCGTTGGTTTGCTTTCTGGCTTTACCCCAAAGCAGAAAGGGATCAACGTTAATGACTATACTTAACACTCAGTTGCCTCAGTTAGCGCAGGCTTTAAGAAGCGGTAAAATAACGATCACACAAGTTATTGAAGCAAGTTTTGCTAACTATACTGCAAGCGAAAATCAACTTAATGCCTATAAAACTTGGGCAGGTGTTAACGCCTTAGAAACAGCCCAGCACTTAGACAGCTTAATTAAACAAGGTTATGATTTTGGCCCACTGATGGGTATTCCTATATCTGTTAAAGACATGTTTGCAGTCCCTAACCTGCCAACCTTTGCAGGTTCAGCTTTAGACTTAGGTTCAGCTTGGCAACAGCCTGGCAAATTAATTCAAGCACTGTTACATCAAGCAGCTATCATTACAGGCAAAACACATACTGTAGAATTTGCTTTAGGTGGGTTAGGTGTAAACAACCATTGGGGAACTCCACAAAACCCTTGGTCAAAAGATCAAGCCAGAGTTCCTGGTGGTTCAAGTGCAGGTGCAGGAGTATCTTTATGCCAAGGTTCAGCATTATTAGCTTTGGGTACAGATACCGCTGGTAGTGTGCGTATTCCAGCAGCGATGACAGGTACGGTAGGATTAAAAACTACAGTTGGACGCTGGCCAACAGACCAAATAGTTCCTCTTTCTACTTCTTTAGATACTCCAGGTGTTCTTGCCAAAAGTGTTACCGACCTAGCCTATGGCTACGCAGCTATAGAAAGCCAACTTAGTGGACAAGAAGTTAAAATACCTAGCCTTGCTAGCTGTAAAGGTTTGCGTATTGGGTTAGTAGAAAACTTTTTTTGGGAGGGAGCAAGCAATGCAGTAACTCAAGAAGTGCGTCGCGCAGCCAGCCAGTTAGAAGCAGCAGGTGCAGAGCTAATTTCTCTGCAAGTGCCTATGTGTGATGAGGTTTTTGCTTGCTTTCAAGCAGGTGGTTTAAGCGTGGCTGAGCTTGCTGCCTTTTTAACCAATAATCTACCAACTAGCTATGCTAAACTAGACCCTGTAGTACGCACAAGATTAGAAGATGGCGCGGCAATAAGTGTAAGTGAATATTTACAGCGCAAAGATCTATTAGCACAAGCCAGTTTAGTTGCTGCCCAAACTTTCGAGCAGGTGGATGTATGGTTACATCCCACCTTGCCAATAACAGCACCTAGTATGGCAGAAATAGAACAGCTAGAAGATTATCGTCGTCTAAATATGCTTGCATTACGTAATCCATCCATAGCTAACCTCATGGGTTTGTGTGCCTTAAGTTTGCCGGTAGGTGTCGATGAGCAAGGCCTGCCCATAGCAATGCAGCTTACAGCAGGCGCACAACAAGAAGTTAAACTCTTAGCGGTAGCTAAAGTTATAGAGCAACAGCTAGGTTATTACCCACACTTAACCCATTAATTTATTAGGAGCAAGTATGCCACAATTAATAGAGCGCCAAGAACTAGCTTGGCAAGCAGCCTTAATTGCAGCCAAAGCAGCGATGGCTAAAGCAGACGAATTAAAAATAAAAATTCATGTGGCAGTAGTCGATGTAGCAGGGCTAGAGCTAGCTTACTTACGCCATAATGGTGCTTTTTTGCACTCAGCTCAAATCGCACGTGATAAAGCCTACACTTCAGCTAGCTTTGGAATACCTACCGGAAAATGGCCCGAAATTTTAGAAGACAACCCAGCTTTAAGACTAGGCTTTCCACATCAAGAACGCTTTATAGTGTTTGGAGGAGGTCTACCTATAAAGCATCAAGACACGCTTTTAGGCGGCATTGGAGTTTCTGGCGGTTCAGCTGAACAAGATGAAGCTTGTGCTCTAGCAGGATTAGATGCAATTAATATTTAGTCAACAGCAAACTTTTAAATAACTTAAGTAGTTGCACTTGAGAGTTGAATCCAAGGCTTCGTGCTCATTTTATAGTTTTATTAATAGCTACTTTATTTTCTACAGCAGCAGTTGCGCAGGGCGTTAGTTTAAAGGCTGATGCGCCGAAACGCTATGAAGTTCAGCGCGGGGATTCGCTTTGGACTATAGCAGCAGAGTTTTTAGAAGACCCTTGGATGTGGCCTCAGCTTTGGCAGGCTAATCCACAGGTTGATAATCCCCATGCACTTTATCCTGGTGATGTAATTGAGCTGCTAGAAGGGCGAGCAGGTATTCGTTTGCAACCAAGGCTTAGAATTTTAACTCTACAAAAACCCATTCCTTTTCTTCCCTTAGATAAGGTCAGTGCCTTTCTAAACCGTGATGTAATGATTGATCGTCCTGAGTTTGAAGATGCGCTTTATACCGTGCACATCACTGGTGATCGCAGCCTTGCAGCGAAGGGCGACAAGTTAGAAGTCTTAGGTGATTTGACCGAAGGGGTGATTCACTATGGCATTTATCGTGAATTAGAAGCGGTGCGTGATCCTTTAACACGGGAATACTTAGGCTACCGTGCTCGTGCCTTGGGTAGTGCACAACTTGTTAATAAACAAGGTGACCTGCCTCAATTAGAAATTACTGATAGTTTTGAAGAAATAAAAGTGGGCGATAGGTTGTTACCCTTTATAGACAACCCCTTTGGTGAAGGTTTTCAGCCCAGCATACCTGAGATGCCCTTGCATGGTACTTTACTTAAAGGTTTGTCAGACCAAAAGTTAATTTCTCGTTACCAAGCGGTTATGTTGAATGTAGGTGATGACAAATTAAACCCCGGCGCTTTGCTAGAAGTAATTGCGCCGGGTCGTCGTTTGCGTAATCACAACACAGGTGAAGTGATTTTTGCGGCGGAAAACCATAAAGGCACGGTTATGGTTTATCGAGTGTTTGAAAACACTAGCTTTGCTTTGGTTATGCATTCTAAAGAGCCAATGCAGTCGGGTGATATTTTTCGTCGTGCGGAGATACGTTAGTTAGGGAGGCGCTATGCCATTACACAAGGAAAGTGAACAGTTAACCCAAGAGCTGGCGCTTTGGCTTATTCCCGGACACAATCAAAGGCGTTTGGTTAAGCACTACCTAGCCACTGCAACTTCGCCAGATTTAGCTAAGGTTACGGCAGTTGAACTCTTAGAAATAATGGCAAATAGTCCTGCTTTTAAAGATAAAACGCGTCAATTGGCTCGCTTAGCCCTGCATAACCCTTGGCAACTACCCTTTGCTAACCTTATTAAAATGCATCTAATTTGGGTTGAGCAGGATAACCATCATTTAATCTTTCTTGCAGACCAGCCTAACTTACTGCAGCAGCTAGTTGACCCGCCTTTAATGTTGAGTGTTATAGGTGAGCCCAAAGAGTTACAAGCACCTAGTTTAGCTGTGGTGGGCAGTCGACAATTAAGCCCTGAAGGCGAGCATTTAGCAGATAACTGGTCTTATCAATTAGCTTGGCAGGGCTTAAACATTGTTAGTGGTTTAGCGCGAGGTGTTGATAGTCATGCTCATTTAGGTGCATTAAGAGCCGTCTCAGAAGGTGCCGCTGCTACTAGCTGTGCTGTTTTAGCTCATGGGCTTGATAGCATTTATCCACCAGAACATAACAAAATGGCTAATGACTTATTAACCTCCGGTGGCGCTTTAATCAGTGAATACTCTTTAGGTACACCGCCTTTACCTCGTTATTTTCCTGCTAGAAATCGTATTGTTAC
>JAAYGA010000001.1 GCA_012727935.1 Pseudomonadaceae bacterium
AAAGCTATCCCAGCTAGTCATTTTACTTCAATCAGCTTATTTATATTAGCAACAGTCAATATTTCTGATGCAATTCCACTAGCATTGACTATATTAACTTTTTTCCCTGCAGAAACAGCTTTTTTATGCAAATAAACAATCATGCCCAAAGCGGCACTGTCTAAATAACTAACCCTTGAAAAATCTAAGCTAATTAAATTAATTTTACTATCTTTTAAGGCAGCTTCTGTATTTTCAGTAAATTTCTTATGAAAAGAAAAATCGAAACGTTCTGGAACACCCACCAAAGAAATATTAGACATACAAAAACTCCTTACAGCAAAAAATATAATTAAAAAAGATCAATATCGCCACTAACCATAGAACTACTTGAAACAGGGTTAGATTTACGTTGTAAACGAGCCTCACGAAACTCTTCCATTCGTTGATGCAAAGCCCTGTGAAAATCGCGTGGATCATCAGCGCCTGTTTTTAGAGCATCAACTAAGAGCAATAAGTAACTTTGCTCTTTTGCAGTGTGCTGAATGGTTTGGCTACTCATATCTTCAAACTGCATAGCGCGCATTGCATCATTTAAAGCCATGCCTAAGTCTGTTGACAAACCTTCTAACTGCTCTGTTACTAACTGATCGCTTTTTGATTTATCCATCAACAGCTGAATAGCCACTTCAACTTCTTTTTTAGCCGTTAATATAAAACTCATATCTTGTGAAGCAATTTTACTCACATCACTCACTAGCTTTTCAATGCGCTTATTCATGGTGTTTAAGTTAACTTGAATAGTGCGACTAAACTCAGCTGAACGTGAAGACAAAGACCTAACTTCATCGGCAACTACCGCAAAACCTCGCCCATGTTCACCCGCACGCGCGGCTTCAATAGCAGCATTTAAGGCAAGCAAGTTAGTTTGTTCGGCAATGCTATCAATATCACCCAACACTTTCATTAACTCAGGCATACCTTCAGAAAGCTCAGAAACCCTTTCTAGCATTTCCATTAAATCGGCACTGGTTTGCACTGAAGAGCTAACAAAGCTATTTAAAGTTTTTAAAGTATCTTCAGCAAAATTACTGATGCCCTTGTGTGTATCGGAAGTAGTATTTTTTTGATCACCATATAACAGCACTGTAACTAAACTTTGCTGTTCATCTAAAGAAAACTTAAAACGTGAAAAAGCTTCACCTAAAGTTGCTAACGCATCATTTTGCATACTGCTAAGTGAATCTAAATCGTCCATTGATTCACTTACAACCTCTGCAATTGTCTCACCCACTTGGCGGTAATCACGCTGCAAATTAACAACTGAAATACCATCTCCACAAATACTAGAAGGCAATTCCATAAGTTCTGGTTCACTGTTAATCTTAGCTTGAGATGCCATTAAGCCCACAGCAAAACTAGCTAAACCAGCCAACAAACCTGTTAACCAAGCAGGAATAAAATAACTAACGACAACACTAACCAGCAATACTAGTAATAGTGCAATCCATACAAAATAGCGTTTCATCAACTTCCAATATCCTTACACACGGTTAGTTCTTTGCCCTAAACGCTCAATAACCCGAGCAGGCAGTTGCATTAAAGGTAAAACTTCATTCACCCCACCCACAGCAATGGCTTCTTTAGGCATTCCAAAAACCACACAGCTAGCTTCATCTTGGGCAAAGGTATAAGCCCCTGTGTGCTGCATTTCTAACATGCCTAAAGCACCATCTTTACCCATGCCAGTTAAAATAACAGCCACAGCATTACTACCCACCAACTGAGCGGCTGAATTAAACAACACATCAACTGAAGGCCGGTGTCGATTAACTGGCGGCCCTGAATGTAAACGTGTCATGTAATTAGCGCCACTACGTTTAACTTCAAGGTGTTGATTACCAGGTGCAATATAAACATAACCAGGTAGCACCCTTTCATTATCGACCGCTTCTTTAACGTGTAAAGCACACAGCTTATTTAATCGCTCAGCAAAAGTTCGAGTAAAGTTTTCTGGCATGTGTTGGGTAATCATAATAGCAGGCATGTCTGCAGGCAGATCAATTAAAAAGTCTTTAATTGCCTCAGTGCCACCCGTTGAAGCACCCACAAATATAATTTTTTCTGTTGAGCTATAACCCACTTTTTTACGGGTTGCAGCCACAGATTTAGCACGCAAGCTAGCAGCATCAACATCTTTTTCGCGGCCTCGCGAATGCACTCTAGCCTGAGCGCAGGCACGAATTTTATCGGCTATTAGCTCAGCATAGCCTTGTAAGCCACTGGCAATGTCTACTTTTGGCTTGGCTATGTAATCAACCGCGCCTAACTCTAAAGCCCGTAGAGTAACCTCAGAACCTTTTTCAGTTAGTGAAGACACCATTAACACTGGCATAGGTCTTAGGCGCATTAAGCGTTCTAAAAAATCTAGGCCATCCATGCGTGGCATTTCAACATCTAAGGTTAGTACGTCTGGGTTATGCTGTTTAATAAGCTCCCTTGCCACTAAAGGGTCTGGCGCAACAGCAACCACCTGCATATCGCCTTGGCTGTTAATAATTTCAGTTAACAGCTTACGAATAAGTGCGGAATCATCAACAACCAACACTGAAATTTTTTTAGCCATAAATTAACCAAATAACTCTATGTTGCCAGCAACTTGAATATTTAAAAGCCTTTCAAAATAAAGGGCTTCACGATCAAATATAGTTGTATTATTTAATCTTTTAAGCTTTTTTACCAGTACTCGTCCAGAAGATGGAAAAAAATACACCTTTTGTGGATAAGCGCCTAGTAAGCTTTGGCTTGCTACAGCTACCTTTTCAGCTTCAAGGTAACCTAATAAAAATGCTGCATTACGCTCACCAATCACTTGGCTTCCTTCTGCAGAAAGCACATTGCCACCACCAAAAACTTTAGCTTCTAAGTTTTCACGGCTAGCACCCTGTTTAAGCAACTCATTAATTAACACCTCTAAAGCATGGCTGCCATAGCGAATTGAACTGTCAATTAACTCTTGATCATTTTGTTCAAAAGGCGGCAGCATAAAGTGGCTTATGCCACCCAAACCTAACGTTTTATCACGAATGCAAGCTGCTACACAGCTACCTAAAACAGTGACTAGTAATAAATTTTGCTGAGTAACATAAAATTCACCCGGTAAAATTTTTACTGCATCCATTTCAAAATAAGGGTCGTAATAAATATTAGAAAGCTGCTCACCGCTTTGCACAAATCAGGCCTTATCCATGTTCTTATGAGTAATAGGGCTAAAAACTGTTTTGCCCTTTAACCGAAACAAATCAGCAGCATGTTGAAAGCTTTCTGAATGGCCAGCATAAAGCAGGCCTTCATCTAACAGCATAGGATGAAAACGAGATAACACCTTGTATTGTGTTGGTTTATCAAAATAAATCATCACGTTACGGCAAAAAATAGCATCAAATGGCCCCTTCACTGGCCAATTAGGTGCTAACAAATTAAGTGAATTAAAGTGAATTAAATCTTTTAACTGTGAGCGAACTTTAACCATGCCTAGGTGGCTGCCTTTGCCTCTTACAAAAAAGTTTTTAACCCGTTCATCATCCATTTTATTAACCCGTTCAGAGGCATAAACACCCTTTTTTGCCTGAGCTAAAACATTAGTATCTACATCGGTGGCTAAAATTCTAACAGGGGGTGTCCAGCTACCAAAAGTTTCTATGGCAGTAATGGCTAAAGAATAAGCTTCTTCACCAGTAGAACAGGCACTTGACCAAATTTTAATGGGGCCACGGCGCTTATCAACCAAATGCAGCATTTGCTCTGCTAATAACTCAAAGTGATGCGCTTCACGAAAAAATGACGTTAGGTTAGTCGTTAGTGCATTTATAAAGTCTTGCGCTTCATCTTCATGGGTTTCTAAGTGCTCTAAATACTGTTCAAAAGCTGACAAACCTAGGGTGCGTAAACGCCGTGCTATGCGGCTGTAAACCATATCACGCTTTTTGGGACTTAAAAAAATTCCTGCACGGGCATGAGCCAGATCACGAATCCTCTGAAAATCTCTCTCCGTAAATTCAAACTCGCGCTCTTTGTCACTCACAGCATAAAACTCCTACCATACATTATTTGACTGTTTCAACACTAAAAACAGCCACTACACCACTTAGATTTTCAGCTTGCTCTTGCAAAGATTCAGCCGCCGCAGCCGACTCTTCAACCAACGCAGCATTTTGCTGAGTTACATCATCCATTTGAATAATAGCTTGGTTCACCTGCTCAATGCCTTGGTGTTGTTCGTCAGAGGCCGTAGAAATTTCTGCAATAATGCGAGTCACTCGCTCTACTGAACTGATAATTTCAGTAATTGTTACGCCCGTTTCATGCACCAACACCGAACCTTGGCTAACCGTTGCCACCGAACTATTAATTAAACCATTAATTTCTTTGGCAGCAGTGGCTGAACGCAAGGCTAAAGAACGCACCTCTTCAGCAACCACAGCAAAACCACGCCCTTGCTCACCAGCACGCGCAGCTTCAACAGCAGCATTTAAAGCTAAGATATTGGTTTGAAAGGCTATATTATCAATTAGCTTAATAATACTAGCAATTTTATTAGAACTTTCACTAATAGCACGCATGGTTGTCACAACCTGCAACGATTTTTCACCACCCGCTTTGGCAGCCTCGTTTGCCTTTTGTGCCAGCTGATTCGCTTGGTGTGCATTGTCGGCATTTTGCCTAACCGTAGAGGTAAGCTCTTCCAAGCTTGCTGCCGTTTCTTCTAAAGCCGAAGCCTGCTCTTCAGTGCGTTGCGATAAGTCAGTATTGCCAGCGGCTATTTCTTGTGATGCTGTATTAATAAACGCTACCGATTCTTTAATTTCTGCTACTAAACTGCGTAACTGCTCTTGCATCACTTGCAAAGCGGTTAACACTGCACCTATTTCATCTTGGTGCTCTATAACAATGGTGTTATTTAAATTACCTTTAGCAATTTCACTAAAATAACCCACTGTACGGTTTAAAGGATTAACAATGACTTGAATTAATAACCAGCCCAAAAAAGTAGCAATTATAATGCCGGCTAGGGTCATAATAATGGCTAAAAGGCGTGTAGCTGAATAAGAAGCTTGTTGTTGTTCAAATAAATCGGCTGCCACTTTTCTTTGTAATTCAAGTAATTGTTCAGCAAGGGTTGTACTACTTAAAAATAATGGATTAGCCACTTGAATCATGTGTACATTACCCATTTCGAAATAATCCATTTCAAATAACTTAATTGCTGTTTGCAACCCTTGTTCAACAAATTCTAGCCTTAGCTTAGAATATTTAGCAGCTAACTCAACTTCCTGAGGTGTTAAAGAACTGAGCATAAACTCATCCCACAATTGGGATATTCGCTTAATATTTTCGCGCACAGCATTGGTGTGCATTTGGATGGGGTGACTATGCAGTACATGCTCATCTAAGCGAGGATCATGCATACCACCCAAATTCAACTGTATAATGTTTTGTTGCATTAAATATTGAATTTCAGCCAATTGCAGCGTAGGTCTTAAGCGGTCTTGATAAACACTACCTAAAGCGGTATTAGAATCGTGCATACCACCCAGCCCCATCATACCAAGAATAAGTAATAATGAAGCCATAAAGCTAATTACTATAAAAAGTTTAACTTTAATTGTTAACCGCTTAAGCATAAGTAGTTCCTCGTATTAAATAGCCTCGGCAATACTGTCCATCAGCCCCATTTCACTGCTAGACATGAGTTTTTCTATATCAACCACAATTGCCATACGGTCTTCAATGCTGGCTAAACCATGAATGTATTGCGTATCCATTACCGCACCAAATTCAGGAGCTGGACGAATTTGTTCTTCACTTAAAGCCACCACATCAGAAACACCGTCAACCACCATGCCCACTACGCGCTCGCCCAAGTTTAAGATAATCATTACCGTAAACTGGTCATAAACCGCTTCACCCACATGCAGCTTTAGGCGCATATCGACGACCGGCACAATAACACCGCGCATATTGATGACACCTTTAATGTAATCAGGGGTATTAGCTATACGCGTTACACCATCGTAACCACGAATTTCTTGCACCTTTAGAATATCGATGGCGTACTCTTCATCACCTAAAGTAAAGGTTAAAAACTCCTGATGGCCTGTTAAAACTTGAGCATTCTCTGCTGCTAGTTCACTCATAATTTTCTTCTCCAGATCAACGGTTAGCTGCAATAGGTTGTGTCATTTTTGCTAGCTGTTCTATATCAATAATTAATGCCACACGGCCATCGCCCATAATGGTTGCACCAGAAACACCTTCAACACGACGGTAATGGGTTTCTAAGCTTTTAATTACTACTTGGTTCTGAGAAATAAGCTCATCAACAAATAAGGCTAGTTTACCTTCGGCACTTTCCACCACCACTAAAATACCCTCTTCAGGCTTTTTAAAGCGCGGTTCAAGATTAAAAATCTTGTACATGGAAAGTAATGGCAAATATTCACCACGAATATGAACTACACGGCCTTTACCTGACAAGGTTTTTAGCTGTTCTGGGTCGGGCTGCATCGATTCAATAATGCGCGTTAAAGGAAGGATAAAAACCTCATCACCCACACGTAAAGACATGCCATCAAGAATAGCCAGTGTTAAAGGCAAGCGTAAGCTAATACGTGTTCCTTTACCTACCTCAGAATCAACTTCTATTTGGCCTTTCATTTCGGTGATATTACGCATCACCACATCCATGCCAACACCACGGCCAGAAACGTCGGTTACCTTAGCTGCGGTTGAAAAACCTGCGGCAAAAATTAACTGCCAAACTTCTTTATCGGTTGGGTTTTCACTGAGTGGAACACCCTTTTTAATAGCGCCAGCAATTAACTTTTCACGGTTTAAGCCTGCGCCATCATCAATGACTTCAACTAGAATACTGCCACCTTGATGCCCCGCACTTAGGGTAATTGTGCCTTGTTCTGGCTTACCTGCGGCTAAACGCTCTTCCGGTGTTTCTATGCCATGATCTATTGAATTACGCACTAGGTGGGTTAAAGGGTCGGCTAGTTTTTCAATCAAGCCTTTATCTAGTTCAGTTTCTTCGCCTAGCAGTTTCAAAGCTACTTTTTTATTCATCGCCGCAGACAAATCACGAACCACGCGTGGAAAACGACCAAAGACAAAATTAATGGGCAACATACGAATTGACATAACTGCTTCTTGCAAATCACGCGAGTTGCGCTCAAGGCTTGTTAAGCCTGAGTAAATTTCCTCGTGTTCCATCGGGTCTAAAGCCGATAAAGACTGCGCCAGCATCGAACGTGTAATAACCAATTCGCCCACTAGGTTTATTAGCTGGTCAACCTTTTCAACCCCCACACGAATAGAAGCGTCAGCGGTAGATGCTGGCCTTGGTGCTTTTGCTGCAGGCTTAGCTAGTTTAGCAATTCCACTCTTAGTCACTTCAGTTGCAGCAGAAATAGGATCAGGTTTTATTGGTAATTCCTGCTCATCAATAAAAAAGCCAAAACCTTGCTCAGTTTCTTGTTCCGCTTGAACTTTTTCCTGCTCTGCTGGTAATTCTGCTTCATCAATAAAAAAACCAAAACCTTCAATGTCATCTTTGCCAGCAGCCAGTTCAGCTTCATCAACAAAAAAACCAAAACCCTGTTCTTCTTCAGCAGCACTGGCCTTTGATTGTTCGGCAATAAACGTTACTTCATCGTCGGCACACACATAAGCAAAAATTTCTTGCAGATCAACTAGTTCAGCTTGGCTAAATAAACGCCAAGTTGCTTGCCCAGCTTCGGCAGGCTGCAACACCTCTAATTCACCTAGGGCTTTTAAATCACTGTTGATAGCTTCCCAAGAAGCGCCCTGAGCAAACACATCCAAAGCAGGGTGTAACTTAATTAGCCAAGCAGGCCCAGCCGCAGCTGCTTCACTTGCTGAATTAGGACCAAGGTCTTCTGCCTCTGCCAAATGCAAGAGTTCCGCACGCAAATCACTGATTAGTTCAGAGGAAACCTCGCCACCATGCTGGTGAACATCTAACATGCTACCCAGCACATCGCAGCAACGTAAAAAAGCATCGATCATCGCATCGGTTGGATGCAACTCTTCTTTACGCAGTAAATCTAGCAGCGTTTCAAGTGCGTGGGTTAGCTGGGCAATGTCAGTAAAACCAAAGGTTCCAGCCCCCCCTTTAATGGAGTGAGCGGCCCGAAAAATGGCATTTAAATCATCTAAACTGGGGTTAGCCAAGTCTATTGCCAGTAACAGGCTTTCCATGGTGGACAAGTGCTCATAGGCTTCATCAATAAACACTTGGTGAAACTGGCTGAGATCAATACTCATAAAACGGACCTCTTCTATAAACTGATAAGTAGTAAATTAACCGATAACTTTTTTAACAACATCAATCAGTTTTTGAGGATCAAAAGGCTTAACCAACCAACCTGTAGCACCGGCTGCACGCCCTTGCTGCTTCATGGCATCACCTGCTTCGGTTGTTAAAACCAAAATGGGTGTACGCGCATAAGCAGGCAAAGCTCGCAGGCTTTTAATTAATGTTAAACCATCCATATTCGGCATATTTTGGTCTGTTAGAACCAAATCGAAACGACCCGTTTTAGCTTTTTGCAAACCCTGAGCGCCATCGTTTGCTTCTACAACTGTATAGCCTGCGCCTTTCAAAGTGAAAGACACCATTTGACGAATAGAAGCAGAATCATCAACAGCAAGAATTGTCTTAGCCATAAACCTTTAATCTCCAAACTTATTGATAACAAAAATTAAAATTCTTCCCACTCATCATCGTCCGCACGCTTAGCAGTTGGTGGCGGTGTTAAACGACGTGCTGCAGCGGGTTTATTACTAGTCGTACTAGCTGGGCCACGGTTAGTGGTTCTACTAGGCACGGCTTTACGTGGTGTTGCTAAGCTTTTAGGTGCCGATCTAGTCTGTCTCTGCTCTTGTGTATTGCTAATTTTAAATAGCGATACTGCCTCACTTAATGCTTCAGACTGTTCTTCTAATGATTCAGCTGCCGCTGCAGCTTCTTCTACTAACGCAGCATTTTGCTGTGTTACATCATCCATTTGAATAACAGCTTGGTTAACCTGCTCAATACCCTGACTTTGTTCATCAGAAGCCGCAGAAATTTCACCCATTAAATCAGTAACACGTTTAACTGAGGTGACAATTTGCCCAATAGTCTCACCAGTTTCATGCACTAGCTTGCTACCCAAGCCAACCGTTTCAACTGATTCAGTAATTAACGCAGTAATTTCACGTGCTGCTGCTGCTGAGCGCTGCGCTAAGGTGCGCACTTCACCTGCAACCACAGCAAAGCCACGGCCTTGTTCACCCGCACGAGCGGCTTCAACTGCTGCGTTCAAGGCTAAAATATTAGTCTGGAAAGCAATGCTATCAATTAACGTTGTAATTTCAGCAATTTTGTTCGAACTAGCACTTATCTCGCCCATCGTTGCAACGACCTGCTTAGCACGCTCGCCACCGACAGCCGCAATATCACTCGCTTCATGTGACAGCTGATTTGCTTGACGTGCATTATCAGCATTCTGGCGTACTGTAGAGGTTAACTCTTCTAAACTAGATGCCGTTTCTTCTAGGCTAGAAGCTTGCTCTTCTGTACGTTGCGATAAATCTGAGTTACCTGCAGCAATTTCTTGAGCAGCAGTATTAATAGCACCTACCGACAGTTTGATATCGCCGACTAGTTCTTCAATTTTATTTACAAATTCATTGAAGTGAGTCGTTAATTCCGTTATCTCATCATTACCTTGAGTATCCAAGCGCACCGTTAAATCACCATCACCCGTACTGATTTCACGCATAGCATCAGCAGTTTCTTTAATCGGGTTAATAATGGATCGACCAATTAATACACCGGCAATCAGCATTACAGCTAAAATAACAAAGGCAGTACCACCTAAGGCTAGTAGGCTATCCATAAACATGGCGTCTATATCATCAACATATACACCTGTTGCTAAAACCCACTGCCACTGAGTATTTAAGCGGGCATAAGATATTTTAGGCGAAGGTGCTTCATTTGCTGTTCTTGCCCAGAAGTAGGGAACCGTTGCTGAACCTTTACTTTTCGAGCCTTCAATCATAGCGCGAACAAAGTAATCTCCGCTGGTATCTTGAAGATTCATTAGGTTTCTGCCACGCAAATCTTTGCTAGGGTGGGCTAGGGTTAAACCTTCGGTGTCAAAGATAAAAATATAATCATTATCTGGGCCGTAAAGAATATCAATAATTCTATCCAAGGCCTCTTGCTTGGCTACATCCTCACTTAACTTGCCTTGACTAACCTGTTTTTGATAGCCACTAATAATGCTATCAGCCACATCAATTATCTCGGTAACCTGGCTTAATTTCTCTGCTTCCATATCGTTATACTGACGATTCAAACCCAGTGCTAAAATACCCAGCATACCAACCACCGCAAGCAGATTAATGATCCAAATACGGTAATTTATTTTTAACTTTCTCAACAACATCATTCTACTAGCCTCAAATTAAAATATTACGATCCATGATTTACTTTAAAAAAGTTATTTCTTAATGCGACATTTAGCGGATTATGCCTTCTTTTTTAGCTCACTGCATTGAATATACATCGCTAACGCTGGAAGAGTTTGCAATAAAATTCTATCCTAACCCCTCTGCGGCAGTCTGCCACCTACATTCCATCACCGCAACTAAGTTAGAATCACCTTATTTAGCTGTTTAGAGCAGGACAAATGACCGAATACCTACTACTTCTCATTAGCACCATTCTGGTAAACAACTTTGTTCTAGTGCAATTTCTTGGCTTATGCCCTTTTATGGGTGTTTCCAATAAGCTTGATTCAGCCTTGGGCATGTCGCTTGCAACCACCTTCGTACTCACCCTTTCTTCTGGGCTAAGCCACTTGGTTTACCACGGCCTTTTAGTGCCGCTTGAATTAGACTACCTGCGCACCATCAGCTTTATTATTATGATTGCGGCGGTGGTGCAATTCACTGAAATGGTGGTTCACAAAACCTCACCGCTGCTTTACCAAGTGTTAGGTATTTTCTTACCACTCATCACCACCAACTGCGCTGTACTCGGTGTTGCGCTCCTGTCTATTAACCGCGAGCAAACCTTTGTTGAATCCATTCTTTATGGCTTGGGTGCTGGACTAGGCTTTGCACTGGTGCTGGTGTGTTTTGCGGCCATGCGTGAACGCCTAGCCTTGGCTGATATCCCCAAACCCTTCCAAGGGGCTGCGGTTGCCATGATAACCGCCGGCTTAATGTCACTGGCCTTTATGGGCTTTACTGGCATGGTGCAGCTGTGAGTGTCTTAACTGCCATTCTTGCACTTAGCCTTTTAGCCCTCATTATTGGCTTATTGCTAGGTTATGCTCAGGTGCGCTTTCATTTAGAAGGCGACCCACTGGTTGAAAAAATAGACCAGCTATTGCCCCAAACCCAATGCGGCCAATGCGGTCACCCAGGCTGTAAACCCTATGCTGAAGCCATAGCGGCAGGTGAAGCCATTAACCTCTGCCCGCCAGGGGGTGAAACAACCATTCAAGCCTTGGCCGATTTATTAGGACGTGAGCCTTTACCCCTAGATGCTGAAGATACCAGCAGCAGTATTAAGCGAGTGGCCTACATAAGAGAAGATGAATGCATTGGCTGTACCAAGTGCATTCAGGCCTGCCCAGTCGATGCCATTTTAGGCGCTGCCAAACTAATGCACACCGTTATAGCTGATGAATGCACAGGTTGCGATTTATGCGTTGAACCCTGCCCAGTGGATTGCATTGATATGCTGCCAGTTACCAGCAACCAACCCAAAGACTGGCAATGGCCAATACCTAAAGGCCCACTTGCACCAGCAGCCAGCCGAATTATTGCAACAGACAAAAAAACTAATCAGACGACTAGCCAGGAGGCTGTTTAACCATGGCAACAATTTGGATAAAACGCAGCTTTCATGGTGGCATTCATCCACCCGAACACAAGCATTTATCATCACTTGCAGGCGTAAAAACGGCTGCACTACCTAAAGAAGTCATACTTCCACTGGCCAGTGGCAATGGCCCAGCGCTTAAGCCACAAGTTGAAGTGGGCGATAAAGTAAAAACAGGCCAACTAATTGCTAGCTGCACCCAAGGTTTTGCTGCCAATTTACATGCCAGTATTAGCGGTGAAATAACTGGAATAGAAGCACGTCCGCTGGTTCACCCTTCAGGTTTAAGCGTACCGTCCATTGTTATTAAAAGTGACGGGCAAGATAGGCATTTTGAACACCCAGCCTACCCTTTATGGCGTGAAGCTACTGACGAACAGCTTTTAGAAGTAATTCAACAAGCTGGCTTGGTGGGCTTGGGTGGTGCGGGTTTTCCTAGCGCCATCAAAATTCAAGGGGCTTATCAGCAAGCAAAAAAACAAGGCATTAAAACCTTAATTATTAATGCCGCAGAATGTGAACCCTACATCACTGCTGATGATTTACTCATTCAAACCCAGGCTAATGAACTACTGGAAGGCATCGCCATTTTGCAGCGGCTGCTTAGGCCTGAAGCTATTTTATTAGGCATAGAAGACAATAAGCCTGAAGCAATAGCTGCTTTAGAAACAGCCTTAAAAGAACACCCTCTACAAACAGAACTCGACATTTGCATACTGCCAACGCGCTACCCTTCAGGTGGTGAAAAACAACTGATTCAGCTTTTAACAGGGCAGGAAGTACCCAGTGGTAAACTACCCATTGATTTAGGTGTGCTTTGCCATAACGTCGGCACACTTTATGCACTACATGCAGCAATTACGCTAGGGCAACCACTGATTCAACGCCTAGTAACCGTCACAGGACAAACCGTTAGCCAGCCAGGTAACTATTGGGTTCGGCTGGGCACGCCCATTAGCCAGCTATTAGCAGAAGTTGGTACCAAAACCACGGCTAAGCGCTTAATTATTGGCGGGCCAATGATGGGCTTTACCCTAGATTCAGATAACTATCCCATCATAAAAAGTGTTAACTGCCTATTACTGCCTACAGAAAAAGAATTACCCCTACCCGGTGTAGAACAGCCGTGTATTCGTTGTGGTCAGTGTGAGCTAGCCTGCCCAGCCCAGCTATTACCACAACAGCTCTATTTTTATTCAGCCAACCAAGCCTATGAGCAGGCAGCCGATCAACAGTTATTTGACTGCATTGAATGTGGCGCCTGTGCTTGGGTTTGCCCCAGCGAAATTCCACTGGTGCAATATTACCGTCATGCCAAGGCTGAGCTAAGGCAAATGCAGGCGGAAGCGGTAAAAGCTGAACAAGCTAAACAACGTTTTGAAGCCCGTAATGCCCGCCTAGAACAAGAAGCACTAGAAAAAGAAGCCAAACGAAAAGCCAGAGCTGAAGCCACAGCACGTATGGCAGCAGCGAAAAAAGCCGCTGCAGAAAAAGAGGCCAGCCAACCACTAGCTACTGAAGCTAAGGGTACAAATCCAGCAGTAGCCAGCGAAGCAGCTTTAGATGATAAAAAATTAAAGCAGCTTAAAACGGCCAAGGCCGCCGCCACGGTTGCGGTTAGAAAAGCCGAAAAAACACTCAGCAACCTAGAAGTTAATCCTGATGCTACACCAGAGCAAATTCACGATCAGCTAGTGATGATTGATAAAGCCAAAGAGCAGCTAGCCAAGGCTGAAGCTAAACTTGCCGAAGCCGACCCTTTGCAGGAAACCGCCCAATGACCCGAATTCTACTTAGCTCCCCCCATGCTCACGGTAAAAACAGTACCAGCAAGGTGATGCAGCAGGTCATTCTTGCTTGCTTGCCCGGCATTTTTGCGCTGACTTACTTTTTTGGGCCAGGTGTGCTTGTTAACCTACTACTCACGACTAGCAGCGCCCTAGCTGCTGAAGCCACTGTTTTAAAACTAAGAAAACGCAGCCTAGCCCCATTGCAAGACTACTCAGCAATTTTAACGGGTGTCTTGCTGGGTGTTTGTTTACCGGCCAGCGCCCCTTGGTGGATTCCCGTTAGCGGTGCGCTTTTTGCCATGCTTGCCGCTAAACACCTGTTTGGTGGCTTGGGTCAAAACCCTTTCAACCCTGCTATGGCTGCCTATGCTTTTTTACTAATTAGCTTTCCAGTTCCCATGACACTCTGGCCGATGGCTGCCACTGCCGACCAATTAAGTTGGTTTAACAGCCTACAAGGAATAGACACCCAAACGGGTGCCACAGCGTTAGATGCTTGGCGCAATAAAGGCCCACAAATGGCCAGCGAGTTTTGGCGCGCCACCCAAAGCCTTAGCCCTTTAAAACCTTTGCACCCTGCCATGCTACAAGCCTCTACCTACATAGCCCTAGCTTGGTTGCTGGGCGGCAGTTATTTAATGCTTAAACGCATCATTAACTGGCAACTGCCACTAACTTTTTTAGCCACTCTACTGATTTACAGCGCTTTTTTATGGGGCATCGACAGCAGTCACTACGCCCCACCTTGGCTACACTTAGCAGCAGGTTCGGCTGTTTTTTCAGCATTTTTTATTCTGACCGACCCAGTCAGCTGCGCCACTAGCGTAAAAGGTCGTATTCTGTTTGCTCTTGGCGTGGGGCTATTGGTTATTAGTATCCGCACTTGGGGCAGTTACCCAGACGGCGTGGCTTTTTCAGTATTACTGATGAATTTTGCAGCGCCAGCCCTTGATTATTTCACCCGCCCAAGGGTTTATGGTCATGCTAAAGCACAAAGCGGTATGGGTTCAGCAGGTAAAAAAGATGGGAGCAAGAAAAATGACTAATTCTGCACCTAGCTACAAATCTAGCTTAATACAAAGTGTTATTGGCCTAGTCATTTTTGCCGTGATTACTGCTGGCGTGGTTAGTTTCACTCGCCTTATGACCGCAGAACGTATTAACAAAAATCAAGCGCAAGCAGAGGCCAAAGTGCTTTATACTTTAGCGCCAGCAGACCAATACCAATTAAACCTAGACCAACCTTTAGTATTGCCAGCAGCGCCCCAGCTAGGCCATAACCAACCTTTTACAGCCCACCTAGCCACCCAAAATGGCCAGCCAGCACTAATTATTTTGCCGCTAACCGCCAAAGAGGGTTACACCGGCGATATCAACCTATTAGTAGCACTGAGCCTGCAAGGTGAAATAAAAGGGGTTAGCATCGTTAGCCACCGTGAAACGCCAGGATTAGGCGACCGCATAGAAGAACGTAAATCTAACTGGGTAAAACAGTTTGCTGGCAAAAGCTTAACCAACCCAACAATTAGCGGTTGGGCGGTTAAAAAAGACGGTGGCGAGTTTGATCAGTTCACTGGCGCTACCATTACCCCCAGAGCCGTGGTTAACGTTATTAAGCGCAGCCTGCTTTGGCAACAGAATCAAGCTTGGCAGCAAGCAAATCCGCTAGGTGTAGGAAATGGAGTAGAGAAATGAGTAACTCAGCAGCCAGCCTTGATTATCGCAAAATCACCCTAGACGGTTTATGGCATAACAACCCTGCGCTAGTGCAACTCTTAGGGCTTTGCCCCTTGTTAGCCGTGACAGGTACGGTTGCTAATGCCTTAGGCTTGGGGTTAGCTACTTTATTAGTTTTATTGGGTTCTAGTTTTTCGGTTTCGCTTATTCGTAACCATGTACCCGCCAGCGTACGTTTACCCGCTTTTGTAATGATTATTGCCTCGTTTGTGACCTGTGCTGAACTACTAATGCAAGCTTTTACCTACGAGCTGTATCAAATTTTAGGCATTTTCATTCCGCTGATAGTAACCAACTGCGCTATTTTAGGCCGTGCCGATGCCTTTGCTTCCAAACATTCACCACTACCTGCGCTTATTGATGCGTTTATGATGGGGCTAGGCTTTACATTAGTATTGGTTCTGCTGGGTGCTTTACGAGAACTCTTTGGTCAGGGAACCCTCTTTAGTGGTATGGATTTATTGTTTGGTCCGGTAGCAGCTAATTGGCAAATCACCTTTTTTGCAGACTTCCAAGTGCTTATTTTAATGCTGCCACCGGGTGCATTTTTTGGCATGGGCATTATTATTGCTGGTAAAAACCTAATAGATAACTACTTAAAAGAACGTCAACAACCCCAACTAATTGCCAGCGACAAAACCAGCCGCCGAGTGCGTGTGACTAATTAAAAATGAATAAAGAAAAACGCTACCAAATTTTTAGCCGCCTAAGAGAAGCCAACCCCAACCCAACAACCGAGCTTAACTGGAGCACTAACTTTGAACTGCTTGCGGCAGTATTGCTTTCAGCACAAGCCACCGATGTGGGTGTAAATAAAGCCACCGCTAAGCTTTTCCCGATTGCCAATACGCCGCAAGCCATTATTGACCTTGGACTAGAAGGGCTAAAAAGTTACATAAAAACCATTGGGCTGTTTAATACTAAAGCCGCTAACCTAATGAAAACCTGCCATCTTTTAGTAGACAAGCACGGCAGCCAAGTGCCCCAAACCCGTAAAGCACTAGAAGCTTTGCCCGGCGTAGGGCGTAAAACTGCCAATGTGGTACTGAATACGGCTTTTGGACAACCCACCATAGCGGTAGATACGCATATTTTTCGGGTCAGTAACCGCACAGGCATTGCCACAGGTAAAAATGTTGACGAGGTTGAACAAAAACTTTTACGCCACGTACCCACTGAATTTAAGAAAGACATTCACCACTGGCTTATTCTGCATGGCCGCTATACTTGTGTGGCACGCAAGCCGCGCTGCCTTAGTTGTATAATTGAAGATCTATGTGAATTCAAACTGAAAACTGAGTAAGATACCGCCAATACTCATCTAATCATTCGAGGTTTATTGTGACTAAACTTGCTACTGCCAGACGCTCTCGCACTATCACCACCGAAGAAGTATTAATTATTCTTTGCCATTCTGTTAATGAAGTTCTCAGTAATGCAGGCAACGCTGGTGTTGATTATTCACCTATGGTGCAAAAAATCAACAAAACCTGCCTGCGTCCCGACATTGGTTGTTTTGTACTTTTTGATGGTGGTTTTTCAGGTCTGGTTATTATTAACTTCACTGCTGAATCGGCAATGGAGATTTACCGCAGCTACCTACTTAGCATGGGTATGCCTGAAAATGAACTGGCCCAATTCCATACCGCTGATGAAGTGGGTAATGTGATGGGTGAAATAATGAACCAGATAGTTGGCGACTTTACTAACAAAATTCGTCAACAATTAAAAACTTCGATTACGCAAAGCCAACCAAAAATGATGGCGATTAATAAACAGGTACAAATTTCAGTTAACACCACACTAGACCAACCCCAGTCGCGTCGTGTTACCTTTAATACCGCCCAAAATAATATTTTTTACCTAGAGCTTTCAATGGATAAAACTGAGTTCATTAAGCTGCACGACTTTGATGAAAACGAACTAATTGAAGATCCAGACGATATTTTGGCAGAAAATTATCGTCAAGAAGGCAATTCAAACAACGAATACTCATCAAGTAACCAGCACGATGACCTAATGAACGACCTAGGTATATAATAGGCAGTCAATAATTAACAATCGGCAACTAACCAAATTTTTAAGGAATACACCGCATGGCAACTGCATTTGGTACCGTTTTTATGCCAGAAATGGCAATCACTCGGTTCGATGGTAAAAGCTGGAGTCCCGTAGAAATGGTACCTAGCGACCGCCTCACGCTTCACCCAGGCGCGCACGTACTGCACTATTCAAGCACCTGCTTTGAAGGCTTAAAAGCCTTTCGTCACCAAGATGGTTCAATCAACATCTTCCGTATGGACAAAAACCTTGCCCGTCTAGCCCAAAGCAGCCGTCTACTAGCACTGCCAGAACTCGATTTAGACATGACCGCAGCAATGATAAAGCAAACCGTTGCGCGCTTTGCCGATGAAGTACCTGCGCCTCCGGGTTCTTTGTACATTCGTCCTACCCATATAGGCACTGAAGCCGCAGTGGGTAAAGCCGCCGCACCTTCCACCAGTTCGTGCTTTTATGTTTTAGTTAGCCCAGTGGGTGATTATTTTGCCGGTGGTGACCAAGCCCTGCGCTTATTGTTAGAAGAAAACGGCATGCGCTGCGCCCCACACATGGGCATGATTAAAAGTGGTGGCAACTATGCCAGTGCTTTACAGCCCATTTTAAAAGCCAAACAAGAAGTCAAAGCCGACCAAGTACTTTTTTGCCCTAATGGTGATGTGCAAGAAACTGGTGCCGCTAACTTTTTGCTGATCGATGGCAATGAGATCATTACTAAAGCCCTAGATACCAGCTTTTTACACGGCGTTACGCGTGATTCCATTCTAACCCTAGCCAAAGACTTGGGCATGACGGTTTCAGAGCGTGAACTGACTGTAACAGAACTACTAGAACGTGCTGCTAAACCGGGTTGTGAAGCGGCTTTATCTGGTACAGCAGCTGTTCTAACACCCGTAGGCACTCTGATTCATAACGGCAAAGATTACCCAGTAGGCAATGGCGGCATAGGCAAAACTGTACTTAAACTACGCCAAGCTTTAAACGCCATTCAATGGGGCGAGGCAGAAGACAAGCACGGCTGGTTAGAGCGCATTTAGTTGCCAGCTAATTATTATTAGTGATATGGCATCTAGTAGTTATTTAACTGTCAAGTTAGATGCACTAGAATAAGTAGTTATCCTGCAAGTGGGCAGGGTAATTACTTTAAAGGAATCGCCAGTTATGTTCTGGAATAGGCTTTCACTCCCTACCCGACTCTTCTTTGGGTCAGCTGTTGTTTTTTTAAGCGTATTAATTTTAGTTATTTTTTTACAATCCTACCTAGCTGAACAAGACCAGCTTGAACGCCTACAAAAACATGAACTGCCCACTGCGCTACACTCTGTAGTCAATGGCATTCAAGCCGAGCTTAATACTGCCCTTGCAGGCTCGGAAGCTCTAGCTCAAAACCCTGCATTAATTGATTGGGTTAAGCGTGGCACACCTTCTGAAGAATTACCCCAAATTATAAACCTTATGGCACAAGTGCAAAAATCAATCGGTGCCTCGGGAATCTTTATGACCAGTAATAATACTCAAGACACCCGTTACCACCATTATGAGAACGACCAATTGAACTGGCGAACAATGAACACTAGCCACTCAGATGATGGCTGGTTTTTTAACTATTTAAAAAGTAACCAAGCCTACGAACTTAATTTAGATACCAACGATTTTGGTGGTAGCAAAGTACGCATTTTTGTTAACTACAGCAGCAAAGTTAAAAACAGCCTAGGCCAACCACTGATTGTTGCCGGTGGTGCAATGGATATGGACAACATGGCTAAAAGTATTAGCCAATACCGCATCGGTGAGCGGGGCTTAGTAATGCTGGTACTGCCTAGCGGTTTAGCCGACATCCACCCCGACCCTAAGCAAGCAGGAAACCTTAATATCAGTCAATTTCCACTAGCGAAGGAGCTGCTCAGCAATACTAGCGGCAAAACCCTGATTTTACGCGCTCAATGGGAAGGCCAAGAAAAATTTATTGGCTCACTGTGGATTCCTAGCCTACAAAGGTTTTTAATTGCTGAAGTGCCTGTTAACGAAATTCAAGGCCAAATACGTCATAACCAGTGGGTGGCTTTAGGTTTGGGTGGCTTGCTTCTGCTCGTTGGGCTTGCCATTCTTTACCCTATGACACGTATAATGATTGCGCCCCTAGCAGATTTGCGTCGCCAAATTCGCAGCACCACTAGTACACTAGACTTAACCACCCAGTTTAAAACCAATGACCAAGCAGAAATTGGCGACCTAGCAGCCCAGCTTAATCAGTTTATAGAGCGCATTAGCAATACCTTAAGTGAAATTATGCAAGCAACTGAACAAACTGATCAGCTAGCAGAGCAACTTGAAGGCGGTGCTAAACTTGCCACCGATTCTTTTCACCAGCAGCAACATTCAGTAGAAGACATAGAGCAAGTGATGCACAGCATTACGCAAAGTGTTTCAGAAATATCAGACAAAGCAATGGAAGCTGGGCAACATTCTGACCAAGGACGCACCATTTTAGTTGAAGCCGAAAGCCGCCTAGAAACCAGTTACCAAACCATAGCCAAGCTAGAAGAACAAATGACCACCGCCCGTTCAAAAATGGATGGCCTGCTAAAACACAGTGACGATATTTTGCATGTACTAGACGTTATTCGTGGCATCTCAGAACAAACTAACCTGCTAGCACTGAACGCCGCCATAGAAGCAGCGCGTGCAGGCGAGCATGGCCGAGGTTTTGCTGTAGTGGCCGATGAAGTGCGCCAGCTTGCACAGCGCACCCAAAGCTCTACGGCTGAAATTCAAAGCATGATTGACAATTTGCGCTCAGCCAGCAATCAGGTAGCCGAACAAATGGCAATCAGCTCTAAAAGTAGCCAAGCTGGGCTTAGCAACCTACAAGAAACACGCCAGGAATTAGCCGTTATGGCTGAACGCTTAACGCTGGTCTTTGATATGAACTCAGACATTGCCCACAGCACTCAAGCGCAATTAACCGCCGTAGAAGAAGTGCATTACAAGCTGCAAGAGCTGTCACAACAAGGCCTGAAGGTGAATGCTATGGCAGACCAAGCAACGACTGCTACAAATGAGCTAGGCCAACAAGTAGACAGAATGCGCCAGCAAGTCAGTGCGTTTAAATGCTAGGCCAATCTATTGAATAAGAGCCTATTGAATAAGAACCTTGGTACCAACAGCAACTAAATCAAACACAGCCAGCATTGCCGCTGGCTGTAAGTTGATGCAGCCAGCAGAAGCAGGCACACCCATCGGTTTAGTGTCAGGCACAGCATGCAAATAAATAAAACGCCGCTGGGTATCCACCTTTCCACCCCGATTAAACCCTGTTTCTTCACCGCACAGCCAGAGAATTCGGCCTAGAATCCAATCCCGTTCAGGAAACTGCGCACTGAGTTCAGGCGACCAAATTTCACCCGTAGGACGGCGGCCACGAAACACCGCCCGTGCATCTTCCCCTTGGCCTATTTTGGCTCTTATTCTATGCCAACCCCTAGGTGTACAGCCGCTGCCTTCTTGTTCACCCGCCCCTGCCAAACCCGTTGCAACAGGCCAAGACTGTAAAACCTCATGGCTAGGCGACACCCAAAACAACTGCTGTTTAACAAGGTTAACCAACAAGCAATTGGCTTGGAGCCAGTTAGCTTTAAGACGAAGGTCAGTGTTTGGGTTAACAGAGATAGCAGAACCAACAGAACCAACAGAACTAAACATAACTAGTGATTTACTTTTTCAGGCTGTATAGGCACAGGTGCTTGCATAGCCGCAGTAACCACAGGTAATAAGCGTGCGACCAAATCAGCGACTCTGGTTTTTTCATCGTAATCATTCAGCGCAATAGCGCGCAGCGCATCTAAGGAAGACATGGTAAAAACTACGCTACCCAACATAAAGTGAATTCGCCAAAAACGTTCAGCATCGGGTAAATCTGCCGAACTTAGCTTTAATAAATTAGTAAAGCGCAAAAAAGTTTGCCCATAATTTTCTTGCAAATAACGCCGCATATGCCCCTGCGCTTGGGTATAAGCCAAACCTAATAAGCGCATAAATACCGACAAACTACCCTTAGTAGCAGGCACATTCACTGCGGTTTGTGCCAAAACCTCTAACAAAGCTTCTAAGGGTACTTCTTGTTGCTGCTTTTCTAATAGTGCTAACTCTCTATTAAAATTCTCACAGAAAGGATCTAAATAACGCGCAAACACTGCCTGAATTAATGCTTTTTTAGAACCAAAATGATAATTTACTGCGGCTAAATTTACCTTCGCGCGACTAGTAATGGTACGCAATGAAGTTTCAGCAAACCCCTTTTCAGCAAAAAGTGCCTCAGCGGTATCAAGAATACGAACAACGGTATCGGACTGTGCCATGCCTGCTCCCTACGCCAAAACCAAGTAATTAAACGCGTGTTTCAAACATTATCCGTGTACTAGAAGTCAAGATCAAGCGTAAAAAAATTGGATTTTGGGTTTCATTCAGTGGCTAGTGTATAATGCGGCGCTAATTCTAAAGGATTTTAAATGAAAAACTCATTGGTTATCTGGTTAGAAGCCAGCCGACCCAAAACCCTACCTCTGGCACTCGTTTCTATTTTAACCGGCAGCGCCCTAGCTTTTGCAAGCGGTCAGTTTTCTTGGTCGGTGGCTTTTTTATCTTTAATAACGGCCACTTTTTTACAAATTCTTTCCAACCTAGCCAATGACTATGGCGATGCCGTTAAAGGCACTGACAACGACCAGCGCCTAGGCCCTATTCGTGCCTTGCAATCGGGCAAAGTTAACCTTGCAGCCATGCGTAATGCCATTATTATTAATGTGTTACTAACCCTCATCGCTGGCCTAACCCTTATTTTTTATGCCCTAGATTCCCTTGAAAACATTGTTATTTTTATGCTGTTAGGTGTTTTAGCCATTACCGCCGCCATTGCCTATACCGTGGGCAACCGCCCTTATGGCTATGTTGGCTTAGGCGATTTATCTGTGTTTATCTTTTTTGGCTTATTGGGTGTGCTTGGCAGCTGTTTTTTACAAACCGGCAGCCTAGATTTTAGCCTAATTTTACCCAGCATTGGCTGCGGTTTAATGGCCGTTGCCGTCTTGAATGTTAATAATATGCGCGATATAGAAAACGATGCCCAATGTGGTAAATACACCGTTGCGGTGCGCCTTGGGCAAAGAAAAGCTAAAAAATACCACTTTGCACTGCTAGCTGGTGCCATTTTAGCCTTTACTAGCTACCTTTTAAGCCAAGACAAACCACTTTGGATAAGCCTGCCCTTTTTGCTTAGCCTAATTGTTGTTATTCAACACGGTCGCGCTGTTTGGAACACCTCTAAACCGGCACAAATAGCGCCCATGTTGCCTGTTATTGTTAAGTGTTCGCTTATTACTAACCTGCTATTTGTCGGCATTGTTATCGCACAAAATATTTAAAAAAATGCTAGTCTATTGGTCGTTTTATACTTGGTTTTTAATTTTTAACTAAGATTTTTAACTCCATTTTTTAACTCCATTTTTTAACTCAAAGTGACTCTATGAAAATTCTTGTTACCGGCGGTGCGGGTTTTATTGGTTCTGCCGTTATTAGGCACATTATTGCAACAACCCAAGACAGCGTTATCAACCTAGACAAACTCACCTACGCAGGCAATTTAGAAAGCCTATTAGAAGTAAGTAGCAGTTCACGTTACGCCTTTGAGCAGGTTGATATTTGTAACCGTCAAGCACTTGATAAAGTATTTCAACAACACCAACCCGATGCCGTGATGCACCTAGCAGCTGAAAGCCACGTTGACCGCTCCATTGACGGCCCAGCTGAGTTTATTCAAACCAATATAGTGGGTACTTACACTTTATTAGAAGCAGCCCGTGCTTATTGGAATGCACTTGACCCTGAGCGCAAACAAGCTTTTCGCTTTCATCACATTTCAACCGATGAAGTCTATGGTGATTTACCCCACCCAAGCGACCAAGCAACGGCTACCGAACACCTGTTTACTGAAACAACCGCCTACCAGCCCAGCAGCCCTTATTCGGCCAGTAAAGCCAGCTCGGACCACTTGGTTAGGGCTTGGTTACGCACCTACGGCTTCCCAACATTAATAACCAACTGCTCTAATAATTATGGCCCTTATCACTTTCCAGAAAAGTTAATTCCACTGGTTATTTTAAATGCCTTAGAAGGCAAGCCTTTACCCATTTATGGCAAGGGTGATCAAATTCGTGATTGGTTGTATGTAAAAGACCACGCCAAAGCACTCTATAGCGTGGTTACCCAAGGCAAGGTTGGCGAAACCTACAATATTGGCGGCCATAACGAACTGCAAAACATTGAAGTGGTACAAGCCATCTGCAAAATTCTTGATGAGCTAGTGCCTAGCAGCCAGTCTTATTCCTCGTTAATTACCTACGTTAGCGACCGCCCAGGCCACGACCGCCGCTATGCGATTGATGCCAGTAAAATTGCCCAAGAATTAGGCTGGAAACCACAAGAAACCTTTGAATCAGGCTTACGTAAAACCATCAAATGGTATTTAGCTAACCAACACTGGTGCCAGCGTGTGCAAGATGGCAGCTATCAGCGTGAACGTTTAGGAGTCGCACAATGAATACGCTTACAGCAAATACAGTAAAAAACACCGTTACAGCAAAAAAAACTAAGGGCATAGTGCTTGCCGGTGGTTCTGGCACTCGCCTTTACCCCATTACTAAGGGCGTTTCAAAACAGCTGCTGCCCATTTACGACAAGCCAATGATTTACTACCCCTTGTCGGTGCTGATGTTGGCCGGTATTCGTGAAATATTAATTATTTCCACCCTAGAAGACCTGCCCAACTTTAAAAAGCTATTAGGCGATGGTTCAGACTATGGCATAGAACTAAGTTATGCCGAACAACCTTCACCCGATGGCCTTGCCCAAGCCTTTATTATTGGCGAAGAATTCATTGGCGACAGCAATGTTTGCCTAGTGCTAGGCGACAATATTTTTTATGGCCAAAGTTTTGGTAAGCAACTGAAATCTGCCATTAGTCGCACCCAAGGCGCTACCGTGTTTGGCTACCTAGTCAGCGATCCTGAACGCTTTGGCGTGGTGGAGTTTGACCAACAAGGCAACGCTTTAAGCATTGAAGAAAAACCGGCCAAGCCAAAATCTAACTATGCTGTTACCGGCTTATATTTTTACGACAATGATGTGGTTGCTATTGCCAAAAATGTAAAGCCTTCACACCGTGGCGAATTAGAAATTACCAGCGTTAACCAAGCTTACCTAGACCGTGGTGATTTAAACGTAGAACTACTAGGCCGTGGCTTTGCTTGGTTAGACACAGGCACCCACGAAAGCCTATTAGAAGCCGGCATGTTTGTACAAACAGTGGAACACCGCCAAGGGCTAAAAATTGCTTGCCTAGAAGAAATTGCTTACCGCAATGGCTGGCTAACCCGCCGCCAACTAGAAGCACAAGGCGAAATATTGGCTAAAACAGGTTATGGCCAATACCTACTTAGTTTGGCAAAAGAAAAAAAGGTAACCCTGTGAAGGTATTAGAAACAATTTTAGCCGGTGTAAAAATTATTGAACCGCAAGTATTTGGCGACCACCGTGGCTTTTTTAAAGAAACTTACAGCGCCAAACGCTACCAAGCACTGCTAGGCATTGAATTGCCTTTTGTGCAAGACAACCATTCGCGCTCACGCAAGGGCGTCTTGCGTGGCCTACATTTTCAAAAAACCAAGCCACAAGGCAAGCTGGTTGGTGTGACCCGCGGCGCTGTCTATGATGTTGCTGCAGATATCAACCCTGAATCGCCCACCTATGGCCAGTATGTCGGTGTTGAACTCAGCGAAGATAATCACCGCCAGTTATGGGTGCCACCGGGGTATGCCCACGGCTTTTGTGTCCTTAGCGATGAAGTTGACTTTGTGTACAAGTGTACCGACTATTACGACCCTTCAGATGAAGGCGGCGTGGCTTGGGATTGCCCTTTACTCAACATTCAGTGGCCTTTAAGCCAAGTGCAACTGTCTGAAAAAGACCGCCATTATTCAGGCTTAAAACAGCGCTAGGTTTGGCTAGTCTCTAAACTGCAACTTGGCTAATTGAAGGTAAAGCGCCGAGCTTTCCAGCAATTCTTCATGCGTACCTGAAGCCACTAGATCACCTTTATCAACCAACAAAATTCGGTCTGCCGAAACAATGGTTGATAAACGGTGCGCTATAACCAACGAAGTACGGTTCAGCATTAGCTTGTCTAAAGCCAACTGTACTTTTTGCTCGCTAGCCGCATCTAAAGCACTGGTGGCTTCATCTAACAACAAAACTTGCGGGTCACGCAATAAAGCCCTAGCAATGGCTAAACGCTGCCTTTGCCCACCCGAAAGCTGCACACCCCCTGGGCCTAAATAGGTTTGCATACCCTGAGGCAGGCGCTGAATAAACTCTAACGCCTGCGCCTGTTCAGCCACCTGTAGAATTTCTTCATTAGACGCTTCTGGGCGACCGTAGCGAATATTTTCTTCTGCTGTGCCGGTAAATAAGACAGGCTCTTGCGCCACTAAAGCCATGCAGCGGCGCAAATCATTGGGCTGTAAAGTGCGTAAATCGATGCCATCTAATAAAATACGCCCTTGGCTGGGGTCATAAAAACGCAGCAGCAACTTCAACAAGGTTGTTTTACCCGAACCCGAAGGCCCCACCAAAGCCACTCTTTCACCAGCTTTAATATGAATAGAAAAATCTTTCACCGCTGGCTGTTCTAAACGTGAAGGATAAGCAAAGCTTACCTGCTCAAACTCCACCTCCCCACGCACAGGGCTAGGCAACAGGCTTGGCTTAGCCGCTGCAGCTATGGCAGGTTTTGCTGCCAGCAATTCCAACAAACGCTCTGCCGCACCTATAGCCCTTTGCACTTCACCGGCCACTTCAGCTAAAGCTGCTACTGCACCCGAGGCAACAATGGCATAAAACACAAAAGCGGTTAGTTCACCAGCGGTCATTTTGCCGTCTAAAACATCGTGTCCGCCCTGCCATAAAATTAAACCCACCGCCGTAAATACCACCAACATAGCAAAGCCGGTTAATAACGCCCGTTGAAAAATGCGTGATTTGGCTTGCTCAAAAGCCCTTTCTACTCGATGACCATAGAGACGGCTAGATTCAAATTCATGGTTATTGGCTTGCACGGTTTCTATGCCCTGCAACGCTTCACCCGCATAACTGCCTAGCTCAGCAATGCTGTCTTGGCTTGAGCGTGACAACTTACGCACCCGACGCCCAAAAGCCACCACCGGTACTACCGCCATTGGAATGCCTAGCAACACCAGCAACGTAAGCCAAGGGCTAGTAATGAGTAACAGAATAATGGCACCGATCAGCGTTAATAAATTACGCAAGGCCAAAGAAAGGGAAGAGCCAAACAAGCTTTGTAAAACACTGGTATCAGCCGTTAAACGGCTTTGAATTTCACCAGCACCATTACGAAAAAAATACTCAGGCTCTAAGGTTAATAAATGATTAAACACGGCATGGCGTAAATCGGCGGCTAAACGCTCGCCTATCCAGCTCACCAAATAAAAACGGGTGGCAGAGGCCAAAGCCAGCACTGTCACTACAGCCAAAGTACCCATTAATGCTAGGTTTAACCAATGTGGGTCGCTTGAAGCAAAGCCTCTATCCACTACCAAACGCAAGCCCTGACCCAAGAGCAACATGCCACTGGCTGCAATTACCAAAGCCACGGCAGCTAAAAGCAACTTTAGCTTATAAGGTGCTAAAAAAACGGCCAACTGACGCAAGTTATGCAAAATTAATGCTCCTTAAAGAAGTAAGCCACGAACAATCGTGGCTTAATTTAACTTCCATACTTCCATTAACGCTTAATGGCTTAAACGTAGTCCACGCCACCCATATAAGGCAACAATACCTCAGGCACTTTTATCCGCCCATCTGCTTGCTGGTAGTTTTCCATCACGGCTACTAAACAACGACCCACGGCCAAGCCTGAACCGTTCAAGGTATGTAGAAGCTCAGGCTTATTGGTTTCGGGGTTCCTAAAGCGTGCTTGCATACGTCTGGCTTGGAAGTCTTCACAGTTAGACACTGAAGAAATTTCACGGTAAGTAGCTTGGCTAGGAACCCACACTTCTAAATCGTAAGTTTTAGTCGCGCCAAAGCCCATGTCGCCGGTGCAAAGGGTTATTACCCGATAAGGCAGCCCTAATTTTTGCAAAATCGCTTCCGCATGACCCACCATTGCCTCTAAAGCGTCATAAGAAGTAGCTGGGTGAACCAGCTGCACCATTTCCACTTTTTCAAACTGGTGCTGACGAATCATACCACGGGTATCTTTCCCATAAGCGCCAGCTTCTGAACGGAAACAGGCACTTAAAGCCGTGAGCTTAACCGGCAATTGCTCGGCAGGAATAATCGTATCACGGGCAATATTGGTGAGCGGCACTTCAGCCGTTGGAATTAAATAATAGTCGCTATCAACCTGCAATTTAAACAAGTCTTCAGAAAACTTAGGCAACTGCCCCGTACCAAACAGGCTGTCTTGGTTAACGATTAAAGGCACATTGCACTCTTCATAGCCGTGTTCATCGACCTGAGTATTCAACATAAACTGCGCCAGCGCACGGTGTAAACGGGCAATGCCACCGCGCATTAGGTTAAACCTTGCGCCGGTTAACTTGGCGGCAGTTTCAAAATCTAACAGGCCGCTCTTTTCGCCTAAATCAACGTGGTCTTTAATTTCAAAACTAAAGCTTGGCTGCTCGCCCCAGCGGCGCACTTCTTGGTTATCGTCTTCACTTTTGCCCACAGGTACCGATTCATGCGGCAAGTTAGGCAGGTGTGTTATTAACGTTTGGTAACGTGTTTGCACTTCATTTAACTCAGCCTTGGCTGCATCCAGCTTTTCACCTAAATCAGCCACTTCATCTAACAAGGGCTGAATGTCTTCACCCGAAGCCTTGGCTTTACCAATGTTTTTAGAACGGGTATTGCGCTCGGCTTGCAAGGCCTCGGTTTGTACTTGCAAGGTTTTGCGCTGCTCTTCTAGGGCGATAAAAGCGGCTTTATCTAATTCAAAACCCCGTTTGGCTAGGCTTTGTGCCACTGCATCTAAGTCGGTGCGTAATAATTTTGTATCAATCATTGTTTACTGGCTCACTTTCAGGTCTTTTTTCTTTCGGATCTTTTTTGTCTTTCAATTTTTTTTCATCGCTCGCTTTAGCGTCTTTCGAATCTTCTTGGTCATCATCGTCGTCTTTTTCACGCAAACGATCAAGGCGGTCAGTTATTTTTTCATAAACCTTTTTAGCAGGCAAACCAAGCAACAATTGCAGGGCTTCTTCCACTTGGCTAACCGCCCAAATATGAAATTGCTTTTCTTTCACTGCGGCTAGCACTTCTTCACGCAACATTAATTGCATCACATTTTGCTGGGGAATAATCACCCCCTGCTCGCCGGTTAAGCCACGGGCTTGGCATACTTCAAAAAAGCCTTCAATCTTTTCGTTGACGCCGCCAATCGGCTGCACTTCGCCTAACTGATTAATCGAGCCGGTAATCGCAAGGCTTTGTTTAACCGGCACTTCAGCCATGGCCGATAACAAACAAATTAGCTCGGCCAAAGAAGCAGAATCCCCATCCACTCCAGCATAAGACTGCTCAAACACTAGGCTGGCATCAAGTGGCAGGCTGTCTTCAGAGCCAAATAAACCACACAAAAAGCCAGTTAGAATCATCACCCCTTTAGAGTGCATGGAACCGCCCAAATGCACGCTGCGTTCAATGTCTAAAACTTCACCACTGCCATAATGCACCCTTGCCGTAATGCGTGAGGGCTGGCCGTGGTAAAAATCATGCCCACCCACCACAGTTAAAGCATTCACCTGCCCTATGCGTTCGCCACTGCTACTAATCATGACGAAGTTTTCAGTAATCGATTCCAACATCTGTTCAGGGTAACGCCCACCACGGCGGCGGCGGGCTTGCAAGGCTTCGCGCACGTCGTCTGCGTCAATGCAGGGTTTTAATTCTTTGGTAGCAACGTAATCGGCTTCACGCAATAAATGGCTTAAATCAGCGGCGCTTAAAGAAATTTTGCCCTGATGCTCGGCCATGCGTGAGGCTTCTTCAATCATGCGCATCACGCCTTGTTTACTCACCGGCAACAAGCCTTCACCAGCCACCATACTAGAAATTAAACGGGTGTATAAGCGCTGGTTGGGTAGACTGCGTGGCATTTCGGTTTCAAACTCGGCCACCACCTTAAACAATTCCATAAATTCAGGGTCTTGGTCTTGCAGCGCATTTAAAACATCGTAATCACCCAACAAAGCCACAGTGCAGCTTAAAGGAATGGGTTCAGGTTCTAAAGAAACACTACCCGACACAGACAACTGGCGTTCTAAAGTATCAATTCGCAAGCTGCCCGTACGCAGCGCCAGCTTTAAACCATCCCAAGCATAAGGTTGGCTTAAAATGCGTTCAGCGTTTAACAGTAAAAAACCACCATTGGCACGGTGTAAAGCGCCGGGGCGAATTAATGAAAAATCCGTTGCTACTGTGCCTTGATAGGTAACATTTTCAATGTGCCCAACAATATTATTGTGGGTCGGTAAAGCTTCTTCTATTACCGGCGCAGGGTCGCTAGGCGCATGACTAATCACCAAGTTAACCTGATAACGGGTAGGAATGCGCTTATCGGGCGAAACACTTGAAATGGCATCTTCTTCGTCTTCTTCCATGTCTAGGAAGATAGCCAAGTTATCTAGCAAGTCTTTATGCATTGCCTGTAAATAAGCTTCAAGGCGTGGAAATTCGGCGTATTTAGTCAGCAGTTCTTGTAAGCCATCACCTAACGCATCGTTGGTTACTTCCTCGTTTAGCGCTTGTTGTTCTAAACGGCTTTGTTTTTCTAGCTGAGACAGTTGCCGTAAAACCACCCGCAGCTTCTTTTCCATGGCCTCAATGGCTTCACGAAAAACTTTGCGCTGCTCGTCTTCCAAAGCAGAAAAAGCATCGGCTTCCATTGGCATGCCTTCGTCATCAGCCGGTACAAACATGTAACCACCGGGCGATTGCAGAATTAATTTTAGCTGCAAAGGTTCAGCTTCTAGGGCAAGGGCTTTTAAAGCTTCGGTTTGCTGTTCGGCAGAAGCATCTTTAATTTTTTCAGCACGCTCATAAAAACCTTCGTTATCAAAAGCGGCAGGAATGGCTTGTTTTAAATCTAAAATAAACGCCTGTAAATCGGCTTTAAAAACCTGCCCTAAGCCACAAGGCAAGCGCACTGCCCAAGGTTTGCGAGGGTTAACAAAATCATGTAGATACATCCAATCTGAAGGGGCTTCCATTTTAGCCGCCCGCTGCTCTAAAAAGCGCCGCACCATGGTTCGTTTACCTAAACCATCGTGCCCTACCGCAAAAATGCTGTAACCTTTGCGGTTAATCGCTGTACCAAAGCGCAGGGCCTCTTCAGCGCGCGCTTGGCCTATAAAAGTGTCAAGGGGCGGAATCACCTGCGTATTTTCAAAACTAAAATCGCTGACACGGCAAGCTTTATACAATTTACTGAGCGGCAGGGGCTTAGGAGTTCTCATTATTAGTCTTGGTAACCCATTTTACATTTGTGTATTAAAAGGCAGGCAGATTAACAGCCAAGCAACAAAAGAGCGATAGGCAAAGCGCATTTCAGGCGGTAAGATTACTAGCATTCTTTTACTAAATACCCACAACAGACCTTAGAATAAAATAATGATTAATGGATTTATCACCCAGCAAAAACCACACCTCACCTTCTTTAGCCGAATAATGACTCAGCCATTATTCGCATTGTTAGCATTAATATTACTTACGCTAACACAGCTGGGGTTTATGCAGCCTGTTTGGGCTAATTCATCCAATGAATCTAGCCTACCTATGAGCCAGTTTAACTTCCAAGGTTATGTGCCTGACAGTAAACAAAGCCGCAAAAAAGACGAAGACCCTAACCTAATAAGGGTTCACGTCGACCCAGAGCTTTACTGGGTGCTTAACCAAGTAATTGACAGCTACAAAACCCAGCATCAAAGCCCGTTCCGTATTCACCAAGGCAGAGATGCAGACCATGCCACCCTGTTAGCTGACGGCTATGTGTTTGACTTAATTATTAGCGCAGAAATGCCCTACCTAGAAAACTTGCACCGTAAAAGGGTAACCTCTGAAATACAGGTTTTAGCCTTAGGCCGTTTAGGCTTGTGGGCGCCCAAAGAAACTGTGCGTAGCACCAGCGT
>JAAYGA010000342.1 GCA_012727935.1 Pseudomonadaceae bacterium
TTAAGTATAAATCACCACTAAAATCTGCTTGCTTAGGCAGTTTTGATTGCACCATAACTACATTAAGGTCGGTTTTACTTTCTTCCCAATGGGGCGAAACAAGCTCGGGCAGTGTGGGCATTTGTGAAAGCTGGCAGTAGTTTGTTTTTAATAACTCTAGGCGTTCTTTAAGCAGTTTTTCTACGTCGTTTATCCCTAGTATTTCTGGCCATTTGTAGCCCTGCTCATTGGCGCGAATACCAGGCCAGCGCAATAACTTAGTGAGTAAGGTGGTTAGCCAGCCAGAAGTTTGTGCGCCTTCGCCAGCTAAAGATTCTGGCGTGGTGTAAAGCCCTATTTGGCGTTTAGCTAGGGTAGACTTTAACCCTCTGTAACCGGCTTTGGGTGAGATGCTTACCCCAAAGCCGGTAGTGTCTTTACTGCTAGCTAGAGCTGCACGAATAACAAAAGCGACTTTGCGTAAGGCAAGTTGCTCTACAGATAAAGCGGGTGGTTGTTCTGTACTAGATAGTTTTTTTGTTTCCAAAAAATCACTGCTTAAAGCTTGTTGTGTTTCAAGTTGTGTAACTTTTAGTAGTGTATCAAAATCTTGGTACTTGGGTATTTCGCTATAGCCAGTATCAAACTCCACTTGGGTAGCAGCTAAGTTTATTTGCTGACCCACTAGCTTTGCAGGATTAGCATTAACTTTTTCAATCAACGCCTGCATCAGCTTTATGGCCATTATCTCACTGGCAAAAGGATTGTCTGGCCGAATAAACAGCTGTACTAGGCTTTGCTTGGTAGTGATTTTTTCAAGTGGTTTTCTTGAAGGTGCTATATCTAGGTAGATTTTGTCTGCTAAGTCTTTAATTTCATCTGTAAACACCCAGTTGTATTCAGCCTTTAGCAAACGTGCTTGCTTAATAAGCTGGCCTGCTAATTCTGGGTTTTGGGTAGCAATAGCAGTTAAAATATTTTGCTTAGCTATAAGCTCAAGTGCAGCGCGTAATAAGGGTTGGTTGTTTTCTAGCAGTTGGTTGGCTAGCAAAATACATAAGCTAATGTCTTTTTGCTTTAGCTTTTCAGGAAGCGTTATATTTCTGAAGCCTTTGGCAAGTTTGAATATTAAATCTTGCTTAATATCACCAACAGGGCTTTCAAGCGCGGTATCCATACGTACCAGTAATAAAAAGCGGGCTTGTTCGGCAAGAAAGTTCCATTCGTCTGTATTTTGTTCTGAAGTAGTAACTAGGCTTACTGCCTTATTTTGCAGAACCTCAAAATAGTTATTTACATCAGCCTGTGCGGGTATGGCTTGTGGGTCTTTTTTATGAATGGTTGTAGCAGAATGGCGAAACACTTCAGCCAAGCAGTAGTTCATAATGGCTGTTTGTTTTTTATCTTGGCGCTGTTTAACCGTTTCAAACTGCTCCAGTACAGGCTCAAGCACTTTAGGGCTGGGGAAAAGCTCTAAACCTTTTTTAAGTAACAGGACTAGAGCTGGGTCTTTACTCCAAACCGCGATTAACCTTCTAGCAATACGTTCTTGAAAATAATCCCATTCACCAGCAATAGGGTTGCCCTGTTCATTCACTTCACGGGAGGTAAAGTGGCGCTTTAATTTCAGTGCTTTGGCTAGTTTATTGGCAGCAAAGCGGCGCAGGGTGTCTTCACGCACGTCAAAGGTGCTGCGTTCTATATCTGCCAGTTTATTGCGCTTGTGGGTATGGTTATGTTTACAAGCATCTTGATCGGTACTTTCAGCAGTTGAGAGAACTAAAAGTGTTTCTAACTCGCTTATTAAATTATCGAGTTGCTCCGGCCCAAGTGGTTCACTTGAGCGTTCCTGTAAATTATCCGTTTCACTAGAAATACCTTTAGGCTTACCACGGTAAGGAATAACTTTGGTTTTAGCTGTGTTAATTTTTAAATTTAGCTTTTTAGATCTAATAAAAATATTAGCAGCTTTAGCAACCTGCTCAGTTAGTGTTTTAAGTGTAAATTCTTTAGTAAGTTTAGGCGCTGTTATTACTAGGCGAATGTCATCAACGTAGCGACAATAATCAATCACCTTAAAATTAAGCTTTTTCCTTTTAAAATATTGCTGTATTAAA
>JAAYGA010000042.1 GCA_012727935.1 Pseudomonadaceae bacterium
GCCCAGATTATAACCAGTGAGAGGGAGGTACCAATAAGGCAAGATTATTATGTCTGTTAATGACACTGATTGCAACAATTCTGGTGTGCCTCTTTTACCACTTGCAAATTGGTTAAATCAATCTGTTCATTTTAGGGGCTTTAAAAAAATTAGTGTTGCCCACCCAGCCACTGACTGGGGAAATCGTTGCGGCCACGTTATTCTTTTTTCAAGCTTGCCCTGCCTAAAAAAAGATGGCGAAGAATACAACCTACCCTACTTTTTGAAACAGGCACAAAAAAAGATACATGCGTTTTTTCAACAGCACTACAAAGCCATTTTTAAGCAGTGCCCCGAATTAAAAGCAGCACACGGTTCTAAATCGGGTATTATGCGTAGCGAAGTCCGTGAAAATTTAAGCATTCTTTGCAGTGCACTTTTAAGCAGCACCGACCTAACAACCTTTGCCGTGCAAAAAGACCGCACCTTAACTGAAATTTACCGCTTTATTAATCACGCCCTTGCTGCTGAAGGCAAGGCTCGCCGCTTATCTTCGAATCGTTTTTTCCGCACCTTAAAAAAATTAAGGTACTCAGGACTTATACAATGCTGCCTGCCTAAAGCCAAAAAGCTGGCTAACGGCCAATGGCTTGCTGCTGCTGCCAAAGTGCATTTTACCGACCGCTTTTGGCTGCTTATAGGCGTCAGTAATGAAAAACGCCGTGAAGTGCAAAGCGAAGCCCAACGCTTTCAACAACTCAACCCTAGCCGCCAAGAAAAAGCCAACGAAGAAGTATTTAACCGCCAGCTACTAGAAAAGCAGCTAAAAAACGCTAAAGAGTCCCGCTCCACTAAAGCCACAGAACAAGAGCAAGCAGCCACAGAAAGCATTGATTCCATTATTAAAAGGGGCAAGCAAAGAGCACTTTATAAAGAAAAAACCTTTGATTTTGAAAAAACCATAAACTTTACCAGCACTGTTATCCCACCAGAACCCCCCAAACCTTACGAAGAACTCGCACTCTACGAGCAAATTCTTCAAACAGCCAAGACTTTGTCGCATACAAAATTCAATCGGCCTATTAACGTTCTTGGCAAACCGCCGGTTAGCCTTATTTATGATGAAATTCGCCATAAACTGCATAACAAAGTTTACATGGAAGCAATCCGTGAAGGGCACCAAGACCCGATGGAAATAGCAATGGAAGCGTTTAAGCAGCTAAAAATGTACAGTGATGAAGCCGTTTACCAGTTAGGTAAAAAATCTGGGCTGGTTTAGCTAGGCTAAATTTTAAACCACTCGCATTACTCTAAGTTATTAACAGCGCTATAAACCGCTGCGACCTCCCCTGCCTTGCTGCGCCTTTTTGCAATGCAAGTTTTATAATGCCGCAGTTTGTACTTTGTTGGCCTGTTTAACCAAAGACAAATAAGGGGTAGGCGCTGGTTCCGCTGCTTCTAGTTGCGTGGTTAAAACGGGGTTTTCTGGTGATTCATTTATTACTGTTTGCTTGGCATAAACCGCATTAAAAATTTCAAACATTGTCTTGGCTTGTGCCGAACTATCACAAATCACCATGCCACCAATGCTGGCATCATTCATAGCGCCACGGCTTTTTTCAAAGTCGGTCACTAGGTAGTTAAGCATAGGTTCTACAAAGCTTGGGTGGGCATAAATCAGTTTACGATCTAAATCGCCTGTCTTTATTTCTGCTTCTTCTAACGCTTGCTGTAGTTGAAGCTTGTATTGAGTTGAAATTTCTTCACGAATTAAGCGCAAGGTATAACCATCAGCAATTGAGGCGTTGTAGTAATATTTGTGAATATAGTCGCCAAATAATGCGCGTGAATTGTAATCATCACCCAGCAAGGGTGTACCTGTTAAACCTACCTTAATGGCGTTGGTGTCGGACTGGCTTAAGTTGGCTAAAA
>JAAYGA010000343.1 GCA_012727935.1 Pseudomonadaceae bacterium
CGCGTAGCGGCTATGTGCAACAGCGTATTAGTAAGCATGCTCATTTTGCAGCTTTTGTTTACTTACTAAAAACTAATATATAACCCTGAATGCTAAAGATTTTACCAGAAAAAACAAGCTAACCTTTGGTTGCAATTCAAGCACGCCGCCTATCCTACTAATGGCATGCACACTATTTCATCCTCTTATAATCCCAACCTTCTGATTTTTATAGCTTTAAATAAAAAAGTAGAGAATAAGTGAGCAAGGTCAAGGTTTTAAGCAGGCATATTTCAAAACCCCAACTAAAATAGACTGTATAAACAACCAGTCTTTAAAGGTGAGGTAATTCTTATGCTGAAAAGTCCATTTTTAAACGCGATACGCATGGATATGCGCCAAAAAGGGTACGCACTTAAAACTGAAAAAACTTACTTATACTGGATTAAATACTTTATTTTATTTCATAAAAAGCGGCACCCTCTAACCATGGGTAGCGAAGAAGTGCAGCAGTTTTTATCCTACCTAGCGAACAGTAAGCATGTGGCTATAAACACGCAAAAAATCGCTTTAAATGCGTTAGCTTTTTTGTATAACAAATATCTACAAAAGCCGCTGGGTGAGATTGACTTTAGTCCAGCAAGTAAGCCTAGAAATTTACCTGTTGTGCTTTCTATAATTGAAGTGCAACGCATTTTGCAGGTTTTGAATGGGCGCAACCTTGTTTTATTTTCACTACTTTACGGTGGTGGTTTGCGTATTAATGAATGCTTAAGGTTGCGGGTCAAAGATTTCGATTTTGATCATGGTTGTATTTCTGTTCACGATGGTAAAGGTGGTAAAAGCCGAAATACCTTGCTTCCTCTTAGTCTAAAACCTGCAATCGAGCAATTAATTCAGGAAGCCATTGCGCTGCAAGTTGCAGATAATGCCCAAGCAATTGGTCCATCCATGCCTTTTGCTTTGGATAGAAAATACCCATCAGCCTACCGGCAGCCCGCTTGGATGTATGTTTTCCCTTCTATTACTTGGTGTAATCATCCGGTTACAGGTAAGTTGTGTCGCCATCACTTACACGATTCAGTGGCTAGAAAAGCATTAAAGGCAGCAGTAAAACGAGCTGGAATACTGAATAAACGAGTTTCCTGCCATACTTTTCGCCATTCTTTTGCCACGCATTTATTACAGGCAGGGCGAGATATTCGTACAGTGCAAGAATTACTGGGGCATACAGACGTAAAAACCACACAGATTTATACGCATGTTATTGGGCAACATTTTGCAGGAACAGCCAGTCCTTTAGATGCATTGGGATTTTTTTAGCAATATTTCAGTATAATACCCAGCTTCTTGCTTTATTTTAGGGTTACTCATGCTTAGTAAAAATCAGGCTAAAAACTTACGTGCTTTACACAGAAAAAAAGCCCGCCGTGAACAGGGGTTATTTTTAGTGGAAGGGGAAAAGGTGGTTGCAGAACTGCTGGCTTCTAGCTGGCAAATAGACAGCCTTTATGCCACGCCTGAGTTTATTGGTGCTTATCAAGGTTTAATAAAACAGGCTGGTGTGGTTCTAGTGGAATGCTCGGCAGCAGAGCTGACAGCAGTTAGCACTTTAGTCAGTAATTCAGCAGCTTTGGCGCTAGTGAAAATGCCTGAACCTACCTTAAAGCCACTGGATACTGAACAGGCTTGGATACTGGCTTTGGATGGCATTAATGACCCAGGGAATTTAGGTAGCCTGCTTCGCATTGCCGATTGGTATGGCATTGGGCAGGTGGTTTGTTCACCGATGACAGCTGAAGTTTATAACCCTAAGGTAATTACTGCGTCTAAAGGTTCTTTTTTGCGTGTTGCCGTTAGCTACCAACCCTTAGGCGCTTTTTTTAACCAGCTTCCAGCCAATACCGCCATTTTAGGTGCTTACTTAGAAGGCGAATCCATTCACCAGCTAAAAGCTAGCCCAAGCAGTGGAGTTATTTTATTAGGCAGCGAAGCGCAAGGCATTAGCCAAGAGTTAGCTTTAAGGGTAACACGCAAAATTACCATTCCAGCCTTTGGGGCAGCAGAGTCATTAAACGTGGGCGTTGCAGCAGCGGTGATATGCGACAACCTTAAACGCCTAAGCACGCTTAAAAGCTATCAATCATAAGCCACAAGTTTAGGCGGTGGTAACGGGCTAACCGCCTGCCAATATTGGGTGAGTAGCTTAGGGTTATGCACCTTGATGCTTACCTTTGTTTGCTTGGGTTGCAAAGGCGGTTGGTGAATCAGTTCAGCAAACTTACTTGCATCGGCTAAAGCGGCTTCTTCTAAAAAGCGGCTGGGGTGATTTGAGTTTTCACTTTGCGCCAGCACCAGCCAATGTTTAGCCCGTGTAATGGCAACGTAGAATAAACGCCTTTCTGCCTCTTCTTCGGCTGGGCTTAAACGGCTAAAACCTGAAGTGTAGGGAAAGTCGCCTTCGTTTAACCCATACACGCCCACCCAATCCCACTCCAAACCCTTGGCTGAATGCACAGTTAAAATAACCAATTGTTCTGCAGTAGCATCGGTTGTTTGGCTGGCAGCGCCTTCTTGGCGGGCAAGCTCTAATGCATTCACCCATTCGCCTAAATCGCTGGTGGTGCTTTTTTCTGCATAACGCTTTAGCCCTTCAATTAAACGCAAAGCTTCATTGCCGCTTTCTTTGCTGGGTGATGCTTTGCGTATTTTTTCTAAGGCATCGGTTTCACGCAGGGTTAGCTGTATAAAATCGGCAGGCTTCAGTTTTTTGGCGTGTTTAGCTAAGTTTTCTAGCAGTTCTAGCCTTTGATTCACCCGATGCCTTTTACCTTTGGGCAGGTTATCAATGGCAGCAATTAAGGCAGGTTCACTTAATATTCTGCCTTGCAACAAGCCTTGGCGTTCGGGTTCGGTTAAATAAAGCGTAGGAAAACTTAATAGCTGATAAAAATCTTGCTGGGCATCGGGGTGCTGATAGTTAATTTTAATGCCAGCTTGGCTATGAATAGCAAGGCGTGCATAGGCCAACAAGCCTCGAATTTGTGGGCGATTAAAAATAAAGTGCGCTTGCCGTGCCAGCTGAAAAGGTTGGTGGTTTTTTAATAATTCCAGCTGCACATCCAAGCTTTGCGACCAGCTGCGTACTAAAATAGCGGCTTTTTTCTGAGGGTGAGCCGCCTGCCAAGTGGCCAGTTGTTTTAGCAGCCAAGCACTGCCCTGCCCTTGGCTTAAATAAGTGGGACTGGCCTTCTCAACAGCCAAGGTTATTTGTTCAGGGCGTTCTGTGTTATGCCTAATCACTTGGTTAGCAGCCAAAGCAAGGCTGTGACCAAAACGAAACGTATGCGTTAGTGGGTAGTCTTGCACCTGTTTAAAGTCTTGCTGAAAACGGCGCAGCATGTATTCAGGGCGAGCACCACGCCATTCATAAATGCACTGGTCTAAATCACCCACCACCATCACTTGGGCATCACCAGCAAGGGCTTTAATCAGCGCCTGCTGCACTTCGTTAATGTCTTGGTATTCATCAACAATTAAGTAATCTAAAAAGCCTTGCAAGCGGGTTAGCAGTTCTGGCTGTTTAGCAAGCAGCTTTAAAGGCCGCCATAATAAGTCATCAAAAAACATTAATCGCTGTTCTTTTAATAACGCTTCTAGCTGTTCAAATGCTTGGGGGAAATGGCTTTGAGTGGCCGTTGCATCCACGGCTTCAAACACTAAATCGGCATCACTTAAGCCACTTTTCACTAAAGTACAAAAATCTTTAAACGCATCCAAAGCATCTTCTTCAAGCCATGCTTGCACTTCTTGCCCCTGCTCTGCTGCAAGTAAAGTGAGGGCTTGGCGGGTTAAGCGATCAACCATCCATTCTTCTTGCTGCAATTTACGTGGCTCTAATGCACCCCAGCGGCAAAAAGTTTGGGTCAGGCGGTGGCCTAACGAATGAAAAGTACGCACATCGGGCAAAGCCAGCTGCAAACCTTCAGTGGCTTGAATTTGGCTGGCACGGTGCTGTAATTTACTCACAAAATCTTCACGCGCGGCCTTGTTATACATCACCACCAATAAACGCTGGGCAGGCGTGCCTTGGCGCAGCAAATAAATCACCCGCTCCACCAGTGTGGTGGTTTTACCAGAACCTGCCACCGCCCTAACTCTGGCGTGGCTTTGCTGGTGGGTAATCACGGCTTGCTGCTCTAAGGTGAATTGCGCTAGGGTTAATCGCTCAGGCTGTTCTGGCAAGGGCTGTTCTAGTGAGTGCTGTTCTGGCATTAGTCAAAACAACCCAGCTGAAATTCAGCGCCAGCAGCGTTTAAATAAAGGCAGGTTTGTTGGTTTTCTTGGCGTGTTTGCGCCAATTCCACCAGCTGATAAAACACTTGCGGCAGAATACGGGCTTCCAGCCGATCACGCACCTGCACATAGGGGCGCGGCTCGCCATTGGCTTGTGTCACCACCCGTAAAGGGTGCTCAGCATCAAGCTTGAAAGTATCGCTTACATTGGTTTCTAACACAATACACGCCTGTTGTTTTAAAGCTTCACCGCCTTGGTTGCTTTGCGCTGCTAGGGGGGTTGTAACGGTTGCAGCAACAATTAAAAATGGCACTTCAGCCACCTTCACCACCACTTTTTCAGTGGGCGTTATTAGGTAGTAATTATTATCGGCTTCTAAACGCAACAGGGTAGAAAACAGCCGCACCAATTCAGTGCGAATAAAAGGGTCGCCCTGATGAAACCACTGGCCTTGGTGATCAATGCTTAGATCAATGTCTATCACCTGCTTTGGCTGCCACAGGTGAAGGGGTGGCACACCTTTTTCGCCTGCATTGCGATCAATGCGTGAGGCAAGTTGTAATAGCACACTTGAAGTTGACATACTTAAAGTTGATATAGAAGCTGGCATAAAAGTTGACCTAAAACTCAGGCTTAGTTGCTAGTGCTGAATCGGGGTTGGATTTACGGCCACGCTGACCACGATTACCTAAGCGCACACCAATATCCATCATAAAGCGGAAAAACTCGTCCTTATCTTGAATCACGTCTTGAAAAAACTCTGACTGATAAAGCACCGCCGCACCGTGTACAAACGCCCAAGAAGCGCAGTAATGAAAATAAGGCGGCACATCCTCTAATAAACCTTCATCCATACGGCCAGTTATTAAACCTGACAGGCTTTCTAGGTTTTTTGCCCTAAAGCGGTGCAGCTCTTCAATCATTTCAGGAATGACATTGGCTTTAACCAGCTTTTCTTCCAAACGATTAAACAGTAGGTATTTATCGGGCTGCTGCATACGAAATTCAAAATAAGCCCGTGACAAGGCTTCTTTATTTTCAGCAATTTCTGGCAAACTAAACAGCTTGGCCATTTCTAATTCATAATCCAACATCAGGCGTAAAAAAATCTCAGCCTTAGTGCTGAAGTGTTTATAGATAGTGCCTTTACCGATATTTACTTTATCGGCAATCATTTCTACGGTTACCTTGTCTTCCCCAAACGCTAGGAACAGCTCCAGTGCAATGTCCAGTATACGGGCTTCACGCTGCTTAAATTCTCTTACACGCCTTGCCTGTTTCTCTACCGGCGACTCAGCCATAACCTGCTCCTCAAAACATGACTCATATCATTATTCTAGTCACAAGATTAAACGGCTTTAACAATTCAAGCAAGGGAAGCCTGTTGCTTGGCTGTTTTTGTAACCCTAGCAAGCACTTGCGGAAATAAACGAAAAAAGTTTTCGGTGGTTTGCTGGGCTAAAAACTCACTGTTAAGTCCACGCAAATCAGCAATCGATTCAAGCACATCACGCACATAACCTGGCTCGTTCTGTTTACCACGGTGAGGCACGGGGGCTAAATAAGGCGCATCGGTTTCCACTAACATCCGGTCTAACGGCAATAACTTAGCCACTTCACGCAGCTTAGTAGCAGAATTAAAGGTAACAATGCCTGAAAAAGACACGTATAACCCCATGCCAACCACCTGACGGGCAAAGTCTAAATCTTCAGTAAAACAATGAATAATGCCCTGCCCACCCCGTTCACAAAAAGGCTTAAGTAAGGCTAGGGTATCTTGGCTGGCTTCACGGGTGTGTACAATCACAGGCTTATTAAGCACCAGTGCAGCGTCTAGGTGGCGCTGAAAATACTCAAGCTGCACTTGGGGTTCTAAGCCTTCATAGTGATAATCTAGCCCCGTTTCACCCAAAGCAATAATGTCTTCGGCCTGCCCCCATTCAATCAGCTGGTCAGTAGTAAAAGGCTGTTCTGGCTGGTGTAAGGGGTGCAAGCCCAACGTTAAGCTAACGTCATCAAAGGGTGCGGTTAAGTCTCGCAACTGTTGAATGTGCCAAGGGTTAACATTAATGCATAAAAAATGCCTTACCCCACGTTGCCTTGCAGCCTCTAAAACGCCTGCTAAACCGGCTTGCTCGCCACTGCTTGTTTTTGCCAGTTGCAGCATGTCTAAATGGCAATGGGAATCAACCAACCACATATATAAATGCCTCTTAAATTTAAAGGGTATGCGTTGGCTTATCGTTATCGGCTAAGCCAGCTAAAAGTTCTTCTAGGTAGTGTTTAGGTGAAGTTTCATCTTCTAAAAAATGTACACCGACACCAGCAAGTTTTTGCCCTTGTGCGCCCACCGGTGTACGCCAAGCCAAAGTGCCTTTAACCAAAAAAACTTGCTCTTGTTCAGGCAGTTGTAATTGAATTTGTATTAACTCACCGGGGCGTATTATACGGCTGGTGGGTACAAACAACCCTCCGTTTTTTAAAAAAGGCATGTAGTGCGCTTTAAGGGTTTGCTTGTCTTTTATAACTAAGGTTAAAGGCTTAAGGTCACTCATGGCTTAACGCCTGCATTAACCTAATTAGCAAGCTTTCTAAAAACAAATCAACATTGGGGTTGGTGTGTAATTGCTGGTGCATACCTTGCAACTCCTGTTCTAAATGCAAAAGACCCTGCTGCCCTAATAGCTGAAAAAACTGCCGATAAAGGGGTAGCTGGCGGCTGTCTTGCACTCCAGCCTCACCTAACACGCCATACCTAAGGCTGTCGGCTAACCAGCTTTGCAAATTCGTTAATAAGCTTGCCAAAGGAAACACTTTAAGCTTGCTGGCTTGTTCAATTGGGTCAGCGCCCCTTATAAGGGCTTCCATGACTTGGGCTAATAAATAACGCCTTTCCTCAGCAGCAGGCGTTGCTAATTTTAACGCATGTAAAGGGCGGCCACCGGCGGCTTTTAAAAGCACTTCAGGGTTTTGTTCATTGGTTAACTGAGGTTTTAGCCAAGCTTTGCCCTGCTCTAAACTGGGTGGTTTTACTGCCCAAATTTGGCAACGGCTGCGTAAAGTAGCGGGCAAGCTGGAAGGCCGGTCACTGACTAAAATAAACTGGGTGTTTGGCTCTGGCTCTTCTAGTGTTTTTAACAAGGCATTAGCAGCATTAATGTTCAGGGCTTCTGCAGGCCAAATAATCACTACTTTATAGCCGCCTTGCTGCGAACTTTTTTGCACTTGGCTTGCCATGTCACGAATCTGATCTACCCGTATGGCCTTACCTTCAGCTTCAGGTTCTAAAAGGTGTAAATCAGGGTGAAAGCCTGCTTCTATAAAACGGCAAGAACGGCATTTACCACAGGCTTGCAAACCTTGGTGGTTGGTGCAAAGTAAAAAATAAGCCAAAGCACGGCCAAGGGTGCGCTTCCCTAAACCCGACAAGCCGGTGAGTAATAGAGCGTGCGGTAAACGCTTTTCTTGTATTTGCTGTTGCCACTGTCGCCAAATAAGGGCGTGCCACGGCATCGACTGAAAAGGCTTCATGGGGCGCTGCTGGCTGTTAAAGCATCATTTAACAGCGGTTGTAAATAGCCAAGTACTTGCGCTTTTACCTCTGCAAGGCTTAACGAAGCATCAACCACTCGAAAACGCAAAGGGTGTTGGTGCGCTCGGTTTAAATAGCCTTCTCGAACTCGCTGGAAAAACGCTAACTGCTCTTGTTCAAAACGGTCACGCTGCTGGCCTCGGCTATCCACTCTTTTGGAAGCGGCTTCAACTGGCATGTCTAATAGCAGGGTTAAATCGGGCTGTAAATCTTGATGCACTAGGTTTTCTAATAGCGCAAGAGTCACTTCACTTTGCCCACGCCCACCGCCTTGGTAAGCATAGCTTGCATCGGTAAAGCGATCACAAACCACCCAAATGCCTTGCGCTAATGCTGGGCGAATTACTTGATCTAAATGCTGAGCACGGCCTGCAAACATCAGTAGCAATTCAGTTAAGTGGCAGGGTGTTTCTGCTTCGCTGGCTAATAATAAATTACGTATGGCTTCGGCAAGTGGCGTGCCGCCGGGTTCACGGGTTTTTATCCAAGGAATATTGGCTGCATCTAATTGGGTGGTAATAAAATTTACATTGGTGGTTTTCCCCACGCCTTCACCACCTTCTAGGGTAATAAAACACGCTTTAGTCATTGGCTAGCATCCTGTTCACTACTCTGTTCACTACGCTGTTCAATACTCTGTTCAATACTCTGTTCACGGGTGGCTTCTTGTTCATGGGTTGGCGGTGCAGGCCATGAACGGTAATCTTCTCGGCGCTGTAATTGGTATTTTCTAACCGCTTGGTTGTGCGCTTCAAGGCTTGCAGAGAACTGGTGCGTGCCGTCGCCTTTAGCCACAAAATATAAAGCCTTACCTTGGGCAGGATTAACACTGGCTTTTAAAGCGGCGGCACCGGGCAAAGCAATGGGTGTTAGCGGCAAGCCATAATTGGTGTAAGTATTCCAAGGCGTGGCTTCACGCAGGTTGCGGCGAGTTATCTTGCCTTGGTAATTTTTATCCATGCCATAAATAACCGTTGGATCGGTTTGTAAACGCATGCCTTTTTGTAAGCGGCGTACAAACACCCCAGCAATGGCTTCACGCTCATGCGGCGCACCCGTTTCACGTTCCACAATGGAAGCCATGATTAATGCATCATACGGCGTCTTATAAGGTAAACCACTGGCACGGCTAGCCCAAACCTCTTTTAACAACTGTTGCATGGTGCGGTTCGCTTGGCGCATTAAGTCTAAATCTTGCATACCTTTACTGTAGGTATAAGTGTCAGGGAAAAACCACCCTTCAGCGGCTTGATTAGGCATTTCTAAAGCCGCCATAATCTCAGCTTCAGACCAATCAGTGGTGGTTTTAGTTAGTTTTTTGGCAGCAGCTAAGGTTTGGCGCATCCCTTCAAAGGTAGAGCCTTCCACTAGGGTAACGCGGTAGGTTACTAGGTCGCCTGCTTGCAACTTGCTGTAAAGCTGGGTGAGATTTATTGGGGGGTCTAGTTGGTATTCGCCAGTGCGAATAACGCCAGCATCACCCGTTAAACGCAACCAAACACGGGTAGGAAGGCTGCTACTAATCACCCCTTCCTGTTCTAGTTGATTTAAAAGGCTAATAAAACTGCGGCCAGGTGCTATATCTAACAAGCGTGACGATTCCAACCTAAGTGGCTGGCTAAGTTGCTTATAAAACCAGTAGGACACAACAGAGGCGACTAGCAGCGTTAGTAAAAAAACTGCTAAAGCTATTTTTTTGATCATCGTTTGCCAGTTAGTTAAGTGGCAGTCCCAACTGGGGATGAAAAACTGCCATAAGTTGTTGGGTTTGTGGGCCGATTGGCCAGCGAGCTAAATAGCCGTTTATATCTTGTAGGCTAGTCACCGGCCAAATGCCTTGCAAGCTATTGCACACAAAAACTTCTTCTGCCTGTTTAAGTGCTTCTAAATCACTTTTCACTTGCACTATTTGGCTGGTGCTTGTTAGGTGGCTTAGCAACTGCCGCCGCATTACACCGGCTAAAGCGCCAGTTTGCAAGGAAGGCGTATACCAGCAGCCATTAGCAAACCAGAATACGTTACGGGCAATGGCCTCGCTTACCTTGCCATCAGCATTGTATTGTAGCGCCTCTGCAAAATGATTAGGGCAGCCTTCACTGGCTAAAGTTTGGCTAAGGCGATTTAAATGCTTGCTTGAAGATTCAGGGTTACTGCCGGGGCAAGCCTGCCACCAACACGCAATGCCTGCTTGGTAGGCTTGGTTGTTAATGCTTAATAAACGGGGGCGAATAAAGCGATACCACACCTGCTTTTTAGCACGGCGATAACCAACACCCCCAGGGCCTGCTAAAAGCATCACCTTTAACATGCCTTCTTCTAGCTGATGACTTAGCGTTTTAATTTCTTTTTCAAGCAAAAGCCAATCAACGGCCTCTGAAGGGTAAAGTAAAGCAGCCAAACCCGATTGCAGGCGTAAGAGGTGATCCTCTAAAAAAACTGCCTGCCCCGCTGTTATTCTAATGCTAGTAAAAACACCTTCACCAAACGCCAAGGCACGACTTGCAAGCAACCAATCTAAGTCACTTGCTGCAGGGTTACGGCCATTTAACAACATGGGGGGTAGGCTTGTCATGGTTTTAAATCTTACTGAAAATTAAGCTGCCGTTGGTGCCACCAAACCCAAAAGAGTTCGACAGTGTGTGTTCAATTTTCATCTGCCGTGCTTCATTAGGTACATAATCTAGGTTACAACCTTCTTGTGGGTTGTCTAGGTTAATTGTTGGGGGAGCCACCTGATCACGCATTGCCAAAATACAAAAG
>JAAYGA010000386.1 GCA_012727935.1 Pseudomonadaceae bacterium
AAGATATTGAGATCACAGACCAAGTGGCTGGAAGTTTGTTTGCCGGAACAATCGCACGACCAGTGGTTAGAGTTCAGCGCGCATAGCCACAAGCAATCAATCAAGCCCGCCATTGTGCGGGTTTTTTTATGCCTTAAATAAAATGCAGTTTGCTAGTAAACAGAGCGACTTAGGCAAGAACAACATGCTAGTAGGCGCACGGCCTTTACCATAGAACGTCTCAGCCCCCTGTAGGTTTTGAATGCAAGCAAGCAATTAGCAACACTGCCTATCAAGTTGCGAGAGCAGCGACATACGGGCGCAAGCCCAATTGCGTAACCCACAGCGGCTACGGCGATATGTGGCAAACGGGGAAGGCATGACAAAAGATAGTGAGTTTATTCAGTCGCTTGACGGCGAGCTAACAGCAGAACAGGTAGACCAGTTGATTCATGGTCCAGAGGGCGATACTGACGCGCAAGCTGATGATGAAGGTGGCGTGCCCAGCGCTACGACCGAAACTGATGACGGCAAGCAAAATAGCGAAGAAGATGATACCGAGCTAACCGCTGAAAACGCAGTGGTAATGGCACGCGATAACAAGCACACCATTCCATTTGAAAAGCTGGTAGAGGCGCGTGAAGGTCAGAAACACTGGCAGGCACAGGCCGAATCAGCACAGCAAGAGCTTGAATCGTTGAAAGCACAAGCGCAGTCAAGAGCAGATGCCGGGCAGGCACCGACAAAGCAGGATAACCAGATCGCGGCTGCAGAGGCAGCTATTGATGCTGGTGTTGACCCTGAACTGTTCGGTGACTTTTCCGAGGAAGCATTGGCTGCAGGAATCAATAAGCTGGTTCAAGAGCAAGTAGAAGCACGATTGCAGTCAGCACTAGCGCCTTATGAGAAGCGCGAAGCAGAGACTGCTACAGAGGCACACTACAACGCTATTTACACAGCACATCCTGACGCTGACTCAGTAGCACAGTCTCAAGAGTTAACTGAATGGATCAACTCGCAACCTACGTTCGTGCGCGGCTCTATGTCTGCAGTTATGCAACAGGGCAGTACAGACCAGGTTATCGAGTTAATAAGCGCTTTCAAATCTGCAACTGGTTCGACTCAAGCAGCAGGAAACTTAACTGCAGACGCGGTTAGAGCTACTGCACGACAAAAAGCAGCTAACGCGCAAAGTGACGTACCAGCAAGCCTGTCTGATTTTCCAGCAGGTCGAGCCGGTGCAACTTCACGCGACGAAGCTATGCACGATATGAGCAGCGGAATTGACCTGGCTACGGCTATGGACGACATGACGCCTGAGCAAATTGAGCAATTCCTAAACAGATTGTAAGGAGGCAACATGCCAACCCAAAATTCACACGCGCCGTATGGCGATAAGAAAAACATGGTGCAACAGGCCGCAGGCTTGTTTGCTACGCACCTGAAGCGCAATAACAAGCTATCGCACTTGATGGGCAAGATGCCTAAAGGTGATTCTGGCGCAATCGAAACAATCCGCAAGCAGACTACAAGTCACTTGCCGTTCGTTCGTTGTATGGACCTTGGTAAAGGCACCGGTGACGAGATCACCTTTGACGTGGTTAACCCATTTGGCGCAGTGCCGATTATGGGTAGCGAATACGCGGAAGGTCGCGGTACTGGTTTAAGCACTGACCAAGACCGCTTGCGCGTTAACCAAGCGCGTATCCCTATCAACATGGGCGATACGATGACCACCATCCGTTCTCCGGTTGATTTCCGCAAGCTGGCCGTCCTGTTGCTCAATCTGTAATGGATCGTTACGTTGATCAGACGTTAATTATTCATGCTGCTGGTGCGCGTGGTTCGGTTAACAACCTAACCTGGTCAGTGCCACTTGAGTCAGACCCTCGCTTTAATGCCGTTATGGTCA
>JAAYGA010000344.1 GCA_012727935.1 Pseudomonadaceae bacterium
ATTACGCGATTTAAAGCTTTTAGTGCCTATTATTACCCTTTCATCTTTGATGACTAACCTGCTTGCTTTGGCCTTACCGCTGGGCATGTTGCAAATTTTTGACCGTGTATTAAAAAATCAGTCGGTAGATACGCTGGTGGTGTTAGCTTTTGGCATCATATTTATTATGGTACTAGAGGAAGTGCTTAAAGGGATTAATGCAACGGTTACTAACTGGTTAGGCGCAAGGTTTAAACATAAAACCAGTATGCAAATATTGAATAAGTTTTTTCAAATTCCTACACGGCTTTTCAGTAAAGAAGAACCTGGGGCCTATGCTGAAAAAATGCAAACAGCTTCTAAAGTGGCCGATGTTTATTCTGGTAGTGCGCTCTTAGTTTTATTAGACCTGCCCTTTGTGTTTGTTTTTTTAGGGGTTATTTGGTTAATAGCAGGCAGCCTTGTTATTGTTCCTATTGTGTTAATTTTGTTTTTTTTATTGTCGATGTTCTTTTTTGGCCGTTGGATGTATAAGCAGGTTGTTCAACGAGACCTTAATGATGAAAGGCGTATTAGCTTTCTAACAGAAGTGTTGGCAGGCATTTTATCAATAAAAACAATGGCATTAGAAAGCACTATGCAGCGCCGTTATGAGCGTTTAAAAGAAAACAGTGCCGAGCAAGGCGAACACTTGTTTTTTGGTAATAACTTTGCCAATAACCTTGGCAGCATCATGTCGCAAATTATGATTGTGTTGGTTATCTTTTTTGGCGCTATGTTGGTGTTAGATGGCGATATGAGTTCAGGTGCGCTTGCAGCTTGTATGATGTTGTCTGTTCGGGCGCTACAGCCTTTACAAAAAGGGCTAAGTATTTGGATGCGCTACCAAGCTTTTATTGCGGGCGATAAACGCTTAACCGATTTGTTGTCTATGCCTGGCGATAATGAAGCAGACTTACCGCCCTTGACTGAAGTGCGTTCTGGTCTTCGTTTAGAACAGGTGTCTTTAAGTTATGAAGTGGCAGCAGAAGAAAAATTTCTATTTAAAAACCTTTCCCTAGACATTCCTAAAGGCCAGTGCATTGCGATACGTGGCGATAGTGGTAGTGGTAAAACGGCACTGCTTTCTTTAATTAATGGCATTGAAGAGTTTAATGAAGGGTTAATTCTGATTGATGGTAAGCCAATTAGCCATTACCAATCAGAAAGCCTGCGCCAGAAAATAGCCCTGCTGCCACAAGAAGGTGTTGTTTTTGTTGGTTCTATTTTAGAAAACCTAACCATGTTTGAACCCAGCCGAGAAGCGCGAGCATTGGAAGTTTCTAAGCAGATAGGTTTAGATTTTATTGTTGCTAGCATGAAGCAAGGGTATCAAACACCTTTAGGTGAAAATGCCAGTGAAACATTGCCTATGGGGGTTCGTCAGCTAATTGCGATTGTGCGGGTGTTGGCTTTTAACCCTGCAGTTATCTTGTTTGATGAAGCTAACAGTGCCTTAGACTTTGAGGGTGATAAGAAATTACGCCAATACCTTGAGTCGCGCAAAGGCGAACTTACTATGGTGATGGTAACTAACCGCCCGTCAATGGTTAAGTTGGCAGATACAATTTACCGCATTAGTGACGGCAAGCTAGAGCTTGATTCAGGTGAATTTATATTTTCACGCAGGGGCAAAGATGATGCTGGTTTTATCAAGCCTGAAGGAGATAATTCGCTTGAATCGGTTATTGGAACACGGGTTTTTAATGAGTCTGATTTATCTAGGTGTTTACTGCCTTTAGCGCGTTCTTTGGGTTGGAGTGAGAGTGCGCGTGAATTTGCACAGGCACTTCCACACTTAGCTGATCATATTGATCTTTCCTATTTTTTTGGCGCTATGGCTAATATGGGCTATAGAGCGCGTTATTTAGGTAATAATTTTAAGAAGTTTGATAATCGCTTATTGCCTTGTATTTTTATGCCTGATAATAAACCTGCTGTTGCAATTTTAGAGGTTTTACCCAGCGGGTTTTATAGGGTGTTTAATAGCCAAAGCAATAGTGAAGAAGTTTGGGAGCAGCTGCCTTCAGCTGATGGTGAAGTCTTTGTTTTCCAGCCAATTCCCCCAGAAAGTGAGCAAAGTAAAAAGTCTTGGGTGAAGGCGTTGTTTTGGAAGTTCCGTAAACACTTAGCCTTGGTTTTTATTGTTACCTTATTAAGCACCGCCTTGGCTGTTGCACCTTCTCTGTTTGTTCGTTCGGTATTTGATACGGTGATACCAAGTGGCGATATTGTAGTGGGTGGGTTTTTACTTATTGGTGTCTTTTTAGCTATTAGTGTTGGCTGGTTTTTAAACTTATTGCGTGGAAAATTATTGGCCTACATTGGTGGTCGAATGGAATATGTGCTGGGTAATTCAATTTTTGAGCGAGTGCTTAGGCTGCCTGCTTCTTCTTTGAATGGCGTTTCTGTTAGCCGACAAATTAGTCGAATTAAAAGTCTGGAACGCTTAAGAGATTTATTTTTAGGCCCATTAGTCACACTTTTCTTTGATCTGCCCGCAAGTATTATTCTGCTAGTGGTTATTTTTGTAATTAACCCTTGGGCTGCAGGCGTTATGCTAATTACAATTGCTGCCTTTGGGTTATTGCTGCTGTTAACGCGGTCGATGGTTGATAGAGCGGCTGAAAATTCTTCAGAAGCATCGGGTAAAAAAAGTGAGTTGATTGATGAGTCTTTAGGGAAGATGGCTGGCTTGCGTACACTTGGCAGCCAAAGTATTTGGATGAAGCGTTTTCGTAATATTAGTGGTTCATCTGCCCACACAGAATTTTCTGAGCAACAAGCACAACATAAAATATCTGCTATATCTCACCTTATAGGCAGCTTTACTGGCCTAGCCATTCTTGTTACTTCGGCTTATATGGTTATTCAGGGTGCAATTACACCGGGTACAATTATGGCCACCATGATTCTGGCTTGGCGTTTAATTTCACCCCTACAAAACCTGTTCACCGCCTTAACCAGTTGGTCGCGTATTTCGACCAATATTTTTCAGGTTAATCAATTGATGAAATTGGCTCAAGAAACAGATAAGCATAATCACGAGGCTAACCGCTTTTTAAACCAAGGTGCGATTGACTTTAATCGTGTTTCTTTTCGTTATGCCGCAGACCTAGACCCTGTTCTTTTAGGTATTACTTTTAAAGTACCGGCCAAAAAGTTATTAGGAATTACGGGGCCTGATGGTTCAGGTAAGTCGACATTGTTATCTTTACTTTGTCGGCTATATTACCCACAGGCTGGTTCGATAAGAATTGATGCTATTGATACGCGTCAGGTTGCAGCCGATTACTTACGTTCCTTTATTAGTTATATGCCCCAAAAATGCGATATTTTTTATGGAACTTTGGCACAAAATTTAAGGCTAGTTCACCCAGCAGCAACAGAAGATGAACTCTTGTGGGCGATTAAAATGGCTGGTCTTGGTAATGATGTGAACCGTATGGAAAGGGGCATTAACACTAGAATTTCAAATAGTAGCGTAGACCAAATGTCTAGCGGCTTTAGGCAACGATTATCTTTGGCTCGTACACTTTTAAAACCAGCATCCATTGTACTGCTAGATGAACCGGGTAATGGTATGGATGATGCTGGTGAAGAAGCACTAATGCGTTGCATTAACTGGTTGCAGGGGCGCGTTACTTTAATTCTTGTAACACCACGCCCTAGCCATTTAAGGGGCGCTGATCATATTCTTTATATGGAAAATGGCACAATTACAGCAAGAGGTAATTATGCTGAAGTTGAAGACAAAATTATGGCAGGACTAAACTAATGGCTGATCATTCTCAAAGCAAAAAAATAGCTGCTGATGCTGATTCTTATATGAATGCACGGGGAGCTGGCGTTTCATTTGGTACGCGTCAACGCAGGCTTTTGTCTGAAACAATACAGGTAGAAGATGAATTAATACCTTCTTATGCTAGGCCAGTGCTGTATTTAATTGTCTTTATGGTAATTGGTTTTTTTATTTGGGCTTCTGTAACACAATTGACTGAAGTGACTTTGGCACCGGGTGAAATTGTTCCTTCAGGGCAAATTAAAGTGGTGCAACACCTAAATGGAGGCACCATTTCAGAAGTATTAATTGAAGAGCGAATGTTCGTTAAAGAAGGCGATATTTTAATTAAGCTTGATGATGCTAGGGTGCTTTCTGATTTACGGCAAATAGAAGGGCGTTTGGCATCACTTAAACTTAGAGCTGAGCGCCAAGAAGCTTTTGTTATGGAACGCGAACCAGATTTTAGTAGCTACATTAAAACCTACCCTACTATGGTGGCAGTGCAGCAACAGCAGTTAAATAACCAAATGCGGGTTAGGGAATTAACGCTGGATGTTCTTAATCGTCAAATTCAACAGCGCGTTTCTCGGTTAGAACAGTTAACAAAGTCGCTTGAGGCAGCAGAAAAGCACCGAGAGTTAACAGAGCAGATGCTTAGTATGCGTCAAGATATGGCTAAAAAGCAGCTGATTACCCGCATTACTTTGCTGGAAACAGAAAGAGCTGCGGTTACTGCCTTGGGTGAAGAAGACCGTGTTTTAAAAGAAATTAACCTTATTGAACAAGAACTTGCAGAGTCACAAAGCCGATTTTATGAAAGCCAAAATCAAATTTTGCAAGAGCCACTTGAGCAGCTAGGGCAGCTTGAAGCACAAATTGCAGAAACAGAAGAAGAACTGAGTAAAGTAAGAAGCCGCTTAGATGAGCTTTGGGTAAGGGCTCCGGCGAGTGGTTTAGTGTTTAACCTGTCGGTGAATAATCAGCGGCAAGTGATTCAGCCCGGCGCAGTGCTTATGCAGATAGTTCCTGATGATGTGGAGCTGCAAGCAGAGGTGCGTATTTCACCTGATGACATAGGTTATTTAAGCTTAGGGCAGAAGGTTAACCTTAAAGTTAGCAGCTATGACTTTGCTCGCTATGGTTATGCCAAAGGTGCTTTAAGTCGAGTGTCGGCGTTTAGTACACTCGACGAACGAGAGCAGCCCTACTTTAAAGGCTGGGTGACTTTGGATAAACACTATTTAGGCAGTAAAGAAAACCAATTTCCTTTGATGCCCGGTATGGTTGTATCTGCTGATATTTTAACGGGTGAAAAAACACTCTTAGCCTACCTTGCAGACCCTATCACTAAAGGGCTGGCTAATAGCTTTAACGAACGCTAAACCTAGCTAGCCAAAGTATATAACTTATGGCTAGCTGTTAGATGGCTCACTTCAGGATAGTCTTGTAAAAATAAAAACAGCATTAAAACTATTAATAAAACTTGGAGTGTTTGCGTGATGGTTGATGAAACTGGAAGTTCAAATGATTCTGTTGTTAAAGATGATGCAATTGACCAAAAAATATCAGATGAGGCTTTGTTGTTTGATGAATCAACAGTTCTGAGTCGTAGTGAAAATTCTGGACAGGAAGAGCAGGAAAGCATTGATACTTCTGACATTATGGGCAGTGTTCAAGAGTCTGGTAATGAAAATATCCAGACTTTTATAGTAGATGAAAAGAACGTTGAACATGCAGAATATGATGATGGTTTGATAGTTGAAGAAGAGCTTTCTGATAAAATAGTTGAACCAGAAAGTGATGCAACGACTACTTCTACTGAAGGCCTTGCTGCAAGTGAGGGGGCTCAGTTAAATGTAGGTGATGCTAGCCAGCCTATTCAAGATTCCCGAATTAATTTACAAAACACTAGCCCAAGTGCAAATGATGGCACTTCTGATGCGGCTGTGGATGATTTTATAACTTCTATAGATTCTGTTGATACCTTGCTTGAAAATAACGCAGAAGATTCAAGCCGACCAATAGTTGATCCTGAGTTAGGTAATGCACCAGAAGAGCCAGTGTTAACAACAGAGCCAGAATTAGCGCCAGAGATAGCATTACCAGAACCTGAGCCTACGCCAGAAATTAAGCCAACACCTAGACCTACACCTGCGCCAACCGATGCACCAACACCTGAGCCAACGGAAGCACCGACCGATGCTCCAACAGAAGTGCCTACAGAAGCTCCGACTGATGCGCCAACCGATGCACCAACCGATGCACCAACCGATGCACCAACCGATGCACCAACCGATGCACCAACCGATGCACCAACCG
>JAAYGA010000345.1 GCA_012727935.1 Pseudomonadaceae bacterium
CCGTCTTTGCGAGCGCAGCGAAGCAATCCAACCCTGTAGGTCGGGCTTCAGCCCGACACGTCAGCCTAAAGGCAGACCTACAAGACTGCCGCGTCGTTACACGACTCGCAGAGACAGGGGCGATAGCTAATACAAAAACCCAAACAACCACAGGGGAATTTTGTTCTCGAAGCCCACCTCAATATCATCTGCCGCCACAAAGCCTTTACCGCCCTGCAGCTGTGCACTGGTTTTACTTGCGCCACCCACTTCAAACGCCCAGTCATCATTCACCACAAAGTCACCGCGATCGTGGTAATGCACCTGATGCTTGAGCCCTAACTGCGAAACAAAAAAGCTTTCACGCACCGAGCCCACGTTGCTGGCACCACATAACACTTGAAACAAATTAGGATTATCCAACAACAACTTATCGGGCTTATTGACCGCCCTCATACCCACACCGCCACGTACCACATGAATCAAACTACCGGCATCCATTTGCTGTAAATATTTCTGCAAAGTCGGCCACGACACACCCGCCGCCGCACTTAATTTAGACACATTTAATTCGTACGGATGAGTGCTACACAGCATGTATAAAATCTTTTTAAGCTTATCCAGCTTAGACGGATCAATACGGTAAATACGGCTTAAATCTGAATCAATGGTTAGATTCACTACCTCCAGCAGTTTAGAAGGATAATCCGCTAAAGATTCTTGATAAAAAGGATAGCAACCATAACGCAGGTATTTAGCAAACTGCTCCAGAGGTCGAAAACATTGCAAAAGTTGCGCGGCAATATCTTCATGTGATGCCAAAACTTCGGCTAAAGAAAAACTAGGCAAGTTTTGCTCAAGCTCTATCTCACAAAACTCACGAAACGACAACACACCCAAGCGATGCACCACCGCTCGTCGCGATAAATCGGCACTGGCATGTTCAATTTGCAGCGCGCTAGAACCGCTGAACAGCAGTTGCAAATCAAACACATCGTAAACAGCTTTAAGTGCTTGCGAAAAATTATCAGCCTTGTGAATTTCATCCACCAATAATAACCGGCCACCACGCGCATAAAACGCCTCAGCCAGATCATACAAGCTCACCCCAACCATTGCAGGGTGGTCACAGGTCACATACAAAACCTGTGTTGCTGCTAAATTAAGCGACTTAGCATACTGCAGCAAAATCGTACTTTTGCCCGCGCCCCGCGCACCTTTAATGCCTAATAAACGAGCGTTAAAGTCCATCTGGTGATAAAGGTACCTTTTATACAAAGGCACATCACGAGCAAGAATTTGTGTAGAAATTTTTTGTAATGTAGCAAAATTTAGAGTGGCCATTGGTCTATTACTAAGTATGATTTAGATTGAATCCACTCTATTGTAAAATACACTTGATAGCAACCCCTGTCATATGGACTGCCACGTCGCTTCACACCCCTGTGTGTCAACCTATAACTCGAATAGCAAGACTTCCTTGAATGCTATAGCTCATGCTTTGTTCCATATATTTTAGTAATCGGCTAGAGTTTGATTGAGTATCGATGTGCCTCATTTCTTGCCGCTTCTGTGCATTGACTTTATGCGCTTCGTATCTTTATTCGGTGATAATGAGCGTCAATAATTTAAGCATCTTAACTATTTGCCTAACGTGACCCACTCTGAAAACCGCTGAGACAACTTCACCCGGTCAAACTCTTCGCGTGCTAACTCTTGAGCGCGCACACCCATATTTTTCAGTTCTTCACGGTTATCTGCAGCTTTTTCCAGGGCATCTGCAAAACACTCGGGCGATTCAGGAGGTACAGAAAACCCACACTTCTTTTCTTCAATCATCTCAGCCAGCCAGCCTGGGTAGTTATTCAGTACAGGCAAGCCAGCGGCAATATAATCAAAAAATTTATTCGGAGATGTTCCATAATAAAAAGCTGGGATATTGGCTAAGATTTGTAAACCTAAATCAGCGCTTGCCATCAAACCAGCCAGCTTATCTTTATTGACTGGATCATGAAAAACCACATTATTAAGCTCTAGTTTCTGTGTCTGTAACTGAAGATCTTTCTTCTTCATACCATCGCCGACTAAAACCAATTTGATATCGTCACGCTGACGTTTTTTTAATTCTGTGGCTACCGCAATAACAGCATCCAAGCCATTAGCTAAACCATGGGTGCCAGTGAAAATCGCCATAAAATCAGACTCAGCAACCTGTTCTGGTCGCCAAGACTCATGCTCACCAGCAAAAATATTTAAATCACACCCATTAGGAATTAACGCCACTTTTTTAGGGGCAACACCGCGCTTAATAATCCCCTGAACAATGCCCGGAGAAAGACCAATAAGGCGATCAGCAGAACGGTAAGAAGCCCACTCCAACATTGACATTAGCGACAGAATGACAGGGTTTTTAATCACACCCATCGCCTTAGGCAACTCTGGCCATAAGTCACGCACTTCAAACACAAAAGGTTTACGCTTGAGCCACTTCGCGGCAATGCCCGGTATACCTGCAGTCAGCGGAGTTGTCGTGGCAAAAACAACATCATATTTTTCGGTTAAAGCAACTTTTATCGACTTAAAAGCAAAACTGAAAAATACCTTCACTCGCTGTAGAAATGACATGCTATTTGAGTACGGCAATTCAAACTCAATAATCTCAATACCATCCACCACACCACGGCGTGCACCTTTAACAAAAGGCTGAGCTAAACCTGTTTGTCCTGCACCAAAAGAGCCACAAACCATAGTCACCTGATGACCGTTGTTAATAAGTGCCTGCGCCATTGCGTAAGAACGAATGCCCGCAGATCCTTTTGGTGTAGAAAAGTGTTGATGGAAATAAAGTATCTTCATAAAGCCCAGCAATAATCGGTAGTAATAGAGCCCAGCTGATGAACTTCAACTTCCAAGACCGGCGTATGTGTTTTCTGTAGATAATAGCGAGACTCCCAGCCCTGAATAAGCTCAAAACGGACAATAGGCATAGCGGCGCTAATCGCTAATCGGTGCTCACCATTGGTAATACTGTGGCCCTCTACGCGCCATTCCCCAGGTGCCAAGCGCCAACGCAAAACAGCTTTTTCCTTAAATCCACTGATACTATCTTGTACCTGTAGCTCAGTGCTGCTTAGGGAAATATGGCGCATATGGGTTGCACCCTGCCAATCTGTATAAGAAGCACCAACTTGTGTGCATTCCTCGCTATAAGCAATAGGCTTTAAATCGTTGGTTTTCAGCCAAGCACCAAATAAAAAGCGACTGATGCGTGGCATTTGATCTCGGGCATCGAACTCAATCGTATTATGGCTTGTTGTACCCGGAAAATAGTTTTGCAATTCAGGCGCGGTGTTATAGCTGTACGAGCCGGCATCACGTAATAGATTCTCCCCTTCAAGCCATAAATCTACATGCAATGCATCTGTTTGAACTGGACGAAAACGAAAACGTGGATAACGCAACATGGCCATCGCTTTATCACGACGTAGTACAGCAAAACCACCGTCATCAAAAAGCTTTGTGCCGGCTGCTGCAGCCACATTTTCGGGTAACTCTAGCCCAAGCCACAGTACTGGCAAGTTAAACTCGCCCTCTTGCGCATACGCACGCTGTTTAGCAAACAGCACCATTGCCAGCTGTACTGTTGGGCGGTAATCGCGGTAATCCGTATCAGTAAGCGGTAACAGCCGAGCGCCATCATTAGCACCCAGATTAGGGGCATCGCCGGTTTCCGGACTGACAAAATGAAAGAGCCAGTCAGTAGCTGCTAACGACCGCTGGTAAAACATTTTTGAAAAAACTGGCAGGTCTAAATAACGACGCCAAACCTCTACCATGCAGAATGTATCTAACATCACACGGTGATAATTTAACGAGTACTGACTAAAAGAACCTTGTAAACCTACTAAGCGCTGCGCACGATTCTCAAGCCACTTCTGACCAAGTTGCTGCCATTTACGGCCTATAGACTTGCCTTGCTGCAGCAACCAACTGCCTCCAATATAAAGCGCCGCAGCCTCGGAGGTTCCATGATTATTATCTTGGGCAATAGCGTATTTAATGGTTGGCTCAATACGCTGCAAGTGTAACTCGATCGCTTCCAGTAACGCTGGAAGCGGCTTATTAGCTTGTCCTAAAATTAATGCGGCCATGGCTAAATGCATCACACGGATTGATGCTTCTTGTCCGCACTTCCAGTTTGGCCCGTAATACGGTGGATTTTTCTGCAGCCAATCTTCAAGCCAAAGATTCAGCTGATTCAATGCTGCTTCACTACCGGTAGCGGCTTCCTGTGCAAAGCTTAAAACCCAGTCAAAACGCGACGCTTCCCAAATAACCTTAATATCGCCTACTGCTGGATCAAAGTCTGGAATCAGCCACCAAGGTCTGTCTGGTTTTTTAACTGCAATATTATTTAACGGGTTAAACGCCCAGTTAGGAGGTAAACCGGACAACTCAATAGGATGAGCACCAAAATACTTGGCCTGCTCTTTCCATAACCCTGTAACAGGCAAGTCAACAGCAAAACTCGGCTTAGAAAACAAAGCACCGACAGGTGTTGCCGCTGTTAAACGCCTGACTGGATTCAGCCCAAACTTAACACCCAGTCGATAACTTAAGGCACGGTACAAGTTAGGCAATCCCAACGATAACGCAGTCGTAGCTTTTATTTTAAATGACATTGCCGTTTATAACCTGCTGTAAAAACTACTGTGCTTTCAAAAACTCTAAAATACGCTTACACGCATGACCATCACCATACGGGTTATGTGCTTGCGACATTTTCCGGTATAGCACTTTATCGTCTAACAGTTCCTGCACCGCATCACGAATCAAGTTTGCATCAGTACCTAGCAAACGTACTGTGCCTGCTTCTACGGCTTCAGGCCTTTCTGTGGTATCGCGCATAACCAAAACCGGCTTACCTAAGCCCGGTGCTTCTTCTTGTACGCCACCGCTATCGGTTAACACAAGGTAGGAATGCTGCATTAAATGCACAAACGGCTCGTAACCCAGCGGCTGGATCAGGTGCACATTGCTGACTTCACCCAGTAAGCGCTTGACTGGCTCTTGCACATTCGGGTTTAGGTGCACAGGGTAAATAAAGTGCGTTTCAGGATTAGCTACTGCCAGATCACGCAAAGCAGAGCAAATATTTTCAAAACCTTCACCGAAATTCTCACGACGATGACCAGTGACCAAAACATAGCGTTGCTCAGCCACATCAATAGCCAAACCTGCAGCCTTTAAAGTATCGGTAATACGGGTACGCAAAGCAGAAGATTCAGCGATTTTTTGCACCACCAACTGTAAGGCATCAACCACCGTATTACCTGTAACGGTTATGTATTCGGCAGAGACTTTTTCATCTAACAAGGCATCCTTGTTGCGCTCTGTCGGTGAGAAGTGCCAGTGCGCTAATCGACCAGTCAGCACACGGTTGGCTTCTTCAGGCCACGGCGAGTACATATCGCCAGTACGCAAACCTGCTTCGACATGACCTACAGGTATTTGCTGATAGAACGCCGCTAAAGTGGCAGCAAAAGTCGTAGCCGTATCGCCATGCACCAAAACGAGATCAGGTTTAAATTCAGCAAACACTTCACGCAAACCTAACAACACTTTGCTAGTGATATCGTACAAATCTTGTCCTGGCTTCATTAAGTTAAGGTCAAAATCAGGTGTAATCTCAAACAACTCAAGCACTTGATCCAGCATTTCTCGGTGCTGGGCCGTCACCGCCACTTTAGCCTCAAAAAAGGTATCCGCAGCTAACGCTTTTACTAAAGGCGCCATCTTAATAGCTTCGGGACGGGTACCAAAAACAGACAACACCTTCATTGCGTTACTCCACAAAAATCTAATACGTGTTGGCTAGCAGTAAACTCTAAGTTTTTAAACGCACTGTGTGCCACTAAAAACACGATGATATCTGCGCCTTCAACCGCTTCGCTTACGTCGGTAAGCTTATAAACTGAATGTTCTTCTACATTTGGCTCAACAATAAAATAGCTTTCGTCGTTGGCCTCTTGCAGAACACGTTGGGTAATATACACCGCCGGTGATTGACGTAAGTCGTCAATATTCGGCTTAAAAGCCAAGCCCATTAACGCCACGGTAGGAGCTTTGCCTTCTTTGAGTTTAAAAGCTTCAATAGCTTGGCGAACCTGAGCAGCACACCAAAAGGCTTTGTAGTTATTAATCTCACGTGCTTTACCGATAATCTGAGACTCCATAGGGAATTCAGACGTAATAAAGTAAGGGTCTACGGCTATGCAATGCCCACCCACGCCACTGCCGGGTTGTAAAATGTTTACCCGCGGGTGTTTATTGGCAAGCTTGATGAGCTCCCACACATTAATGTTTGCTTTTGCACAGATAATAGAAAGCTCGTTAGCAAAGGCAATTTGCACATCACGAGAAGAGTTTTCTACCAGTTTGCACATTTCTGCTGTGCGGGCGTTGGTTTTGTGCGGTTCGCCTTTAACAAACTGTGAATAAAAACTGCAAGCCTTTTCAGTAGAAGCTTCGTCCACACCACCAATTACACGGTCGTTATGCACTAACTCATACATGACATTACCGGGCAACACACGCTCGGGGCAGTAAGCAATGTGCAATTTGCCTTTCAGTTCGGGGCGGTTAGCGTAAATAAATTCTTGCATGCGCTCGGTGGTGCCCACCGGCGAGGTGGATTCGATAATGTATAAATCACCCTCTTTAAGTAGGGGCAGAATACCTTCGGTGGCGGCTTGAATATAAGAGGTATCTGGCTCGTGGCTGCCACCTTTAAATGGCGTTGGCACTACGATTAAATAGACATCTGCAGCTGTTGGCGTAGTAGCGGCTTTTAAAAAACCACTCGATACCGCACTGGCTACAGCCTTATCGAGGTCTGGCTCTACAATGTGGATTTTTCCCGCATTGATGGTATCGACTACGTGTTGCGAAATGTCTACACCATGAACAAATATACCATGGGAAGCTATAAGGGCAGAGGTAGGTAAGCCAATGTAGCCAAGGCCTAGCGTACAAACTTTAGGTTGCATAAATGAAGCACCTTATTAAAAACTATTGATTGCGAAGTATCTCTGTAGCCTCAATGGTTACACGAGCGACTTCAAAGATTTCCTCTGCTGAAATAGGCGTGTTAGTACCATTCTCAATAGCTGATAAAAAGGCAGCAGCACAGGCATTTTGACCTTTATCTTGCTTCCAAAGATTCATCTTTTTAAAACTCGGCCAGCCATAACCTTTAAGCTTACGGAAATTATCGAGCTGTAAAACTCGACCAGCAGCAAACACTTCCACACGCTCTTTTGGAAAACTTGCAGCGCCATTGGTGAGATAAAAAATGGTACCGAAAGAACCATCAGCAAAACCCAATGTGATAGCAGCCTTATCTTCAGTAATTGCTCCATCGCCGGTATCACCCATGCGACGGGCTTGAACGGAAACAATTTCAGATCCTGCTAAAAAGCGCATTAAGTCTATAAAGTGACACGCCTCACCAATAATACGGCCGCCACCTACTGTATTATCTTGTGTCCAATGATCGGCAGGAATAGCACCTGCATTCATAGTCATAATAAAAGACTTAGGCTCGTTGACTGCCTCTAGCAAGGATTTCATCTTTTGCACCTGTGGTGCGAAACGGCGATTAAAGCCCACCATCAGATGCGCACCGCCCTTAGCCTGAGCGTGCTGATACGCCTCTTCAACCTGTTGTAACTCTTCAAGGGTGATAGCTAAAGGTTTTTCAACAAACACATTTTTACCGGCTTGCAATGCAGCCGTTACAAAGTGGGCGTGGGTATTATGCTGTGTGACTACAGCAAGGGTGTTAATAGCCGAGTTATCTATCATGCCTTGGGTGTCTGTAGTGGCATCGGAAAAACCGGCTTTGTCACCATGCACTACACCATTAATACCGCCCGAGGTGGCAATGGTGTGCAGCTGTGCGCCGCCCGCTTTAAAAGCAGGTATTAGTACCCGAGAGGCATAGTTACCCGCTCCCACAAAACCCACCACAGGCTTTTGTGAATTGAACACGGTCGTTTTATGCAAAGAAACCGTTTCAAGGTGTCTTGAATCCGGCTCGCTTGAGTACTTAAGTAAAATACCCAACGCGGTTTTATCCGTGGTTAGCAGATCATAAGCTTTGGGTGCGTCTTCAAACTCAAAGCGATGGGTAATCAGCGGTTTAACATCTACTTGGCCACTAGCCATCATATCTAACACGGCTTCAAAGTTGCGCTGCTCAGTCCAGCGCACAAAACCTACTGGATAATCTTGGCCTTGCTCTTCATAAAGCGGGTCGTAACGGCCTGGGCCATAGGAGCAGGACACTTGAAAGGTTAACTCTTTTTCATAAAAGTCTGCACGGTTAAGATCTAAACCTGTAACACCTACTAAAACAATACGGCCACGCTTGCGACTCATACGTGCCGCTTGCGTGACTGGTGAACTTTCTTTAGTGGAAGCGGTAATGATTACACCATCAACCCCAACTCCACGACTGAAAGCCTTACCTGTCGCAATAGGGTCTTCGCCTTTACCAGGGTTACAAGTTTCAGCACCAAACTCTTTAGCTAAGGCTAATTTGGCATCATCAAAATCAATCGCCAACACACGACAACCATGAGCGCGCAGCAGCTGCACCGTCAGTAAGCCAATTAGTCCAACGCCTGTTACTACAAAAGCTTCACCTAACGTGGGCTGAGCTAAACGCACGCCTTGCAAACCTATACTGGCCGCCACCACAAAAGCCGCTTCTTCATCACTGACTTCATCAGGGATTTTTGCACAAAGGTTTTTACCTACGCGAACCACATCGGCATGAGGTCCGTTAGATGCAACTCGATCACCGACTTTAAAAGTCTCGGCCCCCTTGCCCACCTCGGTAACAACACCCACATTGCAATAGCCAAGGGGTAGAGGTTGAGCAAGTTTTGAGCGCACCGCATCAACTGTAGTCATCAGTCCATCGGTCTGAACCTTCTCAAGAACCATTTTTACTTTGTCTGGTTGGGCGCGTGCTTTATCAAGCATATTCGCTCGACCAAAATCCACTAACATGCGCTCAGTACCCGCAGAGATTAAAGAGACTGTGGTGTTAATAAGCAAGTGATTGGCTTTACTTGAGGGTGACGGCGCTTCGGTAACGGTGGTGCCGCCTTTGGACATATCTTGGAGGATTTGTTTCATTAGTTATTCCCTGACTAGCGTTTTATCGATTTTTCAACACCAAGTAACTTTAAAAATTTAGCGCCAAAATTAAATAACCATTCTTGGTTTTTATAATGCCAGTAGAACTTCTTAGGCATCTCAAAATAAGTACGTAGTTCTGTGGGCGATATACCTAGTTTCTCAGCGATCGCATTAAACTCTACTTCAATAGTTTCTGGGTTGTAAGCAGGCTTCTTCATTTCTTCTAAAGCTTCTTCTCGTGTCATTTGCTCAGTAAGGATCAAGCTAGAAAACTGAACACGACGAGTATCAAAACCAAAACGCTCTGCCAACCAATAAGCCTCAAAAAACTTTGTAAATTGTGACTCAAAGTGCTTTTGCGGGTAAGGCGTCCAATCATATTCTTTCTTTAATAAAGCCAAGGCTTCTTCTTTATGGTAAGGAATTAAGTCTAAAGGCTTTACAACTTGAATTTTTTTAATATAGCGAAGATATATTTTATGTTTGAAAATAGAGCTAAAAGGATAGGTTTTCATTTTTACTGTACCAAACTGGCGCATAATATCCTTTAGTTGCGCCATATCTGTACCGTAATATAAAAACTCCATTGGGTTACGCACACATTCCGTAGAAATATTACCACCATTCAAAATATATTTAATATTATTTTTATAGGCATAATTATAAAGAGTGCCAATAAATGAATGATCTTGTGGAATATCAATATGAGGTACACCTGACTTAAAGAAAGCGAGCTGAAAATCTTTCATCTCTTCCCAGTTAATAGTCTGAGTGTGCAATTTAACACCTAACTTATCGACCATAACACGAATATTATTTTCAGCTAACTCAGTATTCCAGCCACCATCAACATGAAAAACTAAAGGACGTAAACCAAGCTCTTTAATGGCATAGTGCAGCATATAAGAACTATCGACACCACCACTCATGCCTAAAATACAATCAAAATCGCGACCTTTACCATCTTCTTTAATTTTTGCGACCAAATCGTCTAGCTTACGCTTGCCACGCTCATCAGTATGCCAATTAGGCTTAACATTAGTATAAAAATCATTGCAGTGGTCGCATACTCCTTTGTCATCGAAAGTTATTCGAGAGTCGGAAGTGTCCATAACACAGTTAGTGCAGATTTGATACTTTCTCATGAGGCCTCTAATAGGGTTATTTGAGCAAAAATAGCGCAAGGTTTTTATAATTCAATAGTTCTTTAGCAATAGAAAAGGATTGATTCTGCATTGCATGCAGCTCATTAGCATTCAATTGCTCTACTTGCTTAAGGATATTTTCAAGGTTACTTTCTTGATTAATAAGCCAGCCGTTATCTTTAATATAAGGTTGATGGCTAAGCACATCATCTAGTATCACCGCACAACGAGCACCTAAACTTGCTTGCATGGTTGCAGATTGAGTTCCTGGTTGTAAATACACATCACTTGCGCACAACAGCCTCTCTAAATCACTCGCTGCTTGCCAACCTAAAAAATAGATTCGCGAGTCATTGTTAATCAACCTCAAGCAATCCTTTTCAACTTCCTCTGACAAAGTCCCTGCTATAAAAAACTTTAGCTTATCTGATTTAATTCTAGAAAAAGCCTCTAGACTGGATAATAACTTTTTTCTTAAAGTCTGCTTACCTGTTTGGATAATTAAAATTTCATTACTCCGGATAGAGTATCTCTCTCTTATTTCTTCTCTATTAGAGAGATATATCTCATCATCGTAAACTTTAGCTCCCAAAGGATAAAAAATCAGTTTACCTTTTGGCACCCCATACATTTCATTAACAAACTCAATGGTATCTAAAGACACACATAAAACTAAATCTAGACTTTTTTCTACAGAATTAATTATTGGTTTATAAAAAAGCTTATGTAATAGCTTTGCTATAAAGCTGCTAGCACTATTATTATGATCTTCATGGCTATCTACCCACAGCCTCACATTGGGATTAGCTTTTTTATAGCGGCAAACAGTACGCAGCTCCCAGCCGCACAAACCATGAAACATTAAAACATCTGGTGAGAATTTAGCAATTTCTTCATAGACTCCTGAATGCATACGAAGTTTAGTCATTAGTTTGTGCGGCAAAAAACGGCGGTAGGGAAGACGTATGACTTCAGCTCCATCAGAGCCTAAATACTTGGCAGGCTTCACGTAAGCAAGCTTACCGCCAATATAGTTTTCGGTAGATGCCAATACCTTCACTTCGTGTCCTGCTTGTACATGCTCTCTTACTAGCATATTCTCTTGGTAGTTAAACCCATCAATATAAAAACAAGAAAGACACACATGCATTATTCGCATAGCTTTTCAACCTCATCTAAAAACTTTATAGGGTTAGATATTAAATGCCCTAGCTTTTGAAGTTGACTGTCAGAAAGCTCCCACCATTTACATGCCAGCATCCTAGTTATTATCTCAGGCTCGAATCTCATTTTTACAACTTTGCCAGGATTACCACAAAAAAAGCTATAAGCAGGTACATCTTTTGTAACTACTGTTCCCATTCCGACAACTGAACCATGACCAACAGTAACGCCAGACTTTACAAAAGCACCTTCCCCAATCCAAACATCACTACCAATAACAGTTTTAGGTATATTGTGATAGTCATGCTTAGCAAGCTTGGTTTTAACACTGTCTTTATGCGACAAAAAAACTGGGCTAGTTGAAACAAATTCAACAGGATGTGTTGAACCCCCAACTTTTACGTTACTTGCAATTGAGGTAAATGAACCTACCTCACAATTATTAAAAAGGCAGTCATAACCACAAAAACTATGTTTATCAAAAGAACTATTAATAACTGTTGAACCCGACTCCACTTTTGAAGTTTTGTGAACATTGCTATTTTTAATAGCAACACCTCTTAATTTCTTTAAAACTCTGGAATAAATATAAAATAAGTTCATTAGTAAACCCTACAAAATAAGCTCACCTACTATTCTTTTAGCCGCCACACCGCCACCATACAAACTGTGTTCATCTTTTACCGCACGCCCAATATGACGCCTTGCTGCCTCGATGATTTTATCGGTGTCCGCACCAACCAACTGGTTGGCACCGGCTTCTATCAATTCCACCCATTCAGTTTGGTCGCGCATAGTGACACAGGCCTTGCCGAAGAAGAAGGCTTCTTTTTGTACGCCGCCGCTGTCGGTGAGCACCAGCCCTGTGCGCTGTAACAGCCAGAGCATTTCTAAATAGCCTACTGGTTCAATTAAATGCACATTAAGACTTAAACCCTGTTGTGCAATAACATTACGTGTACGTGGATGTAGCGGTAAAACAACCGGAGCAACGTTATGATGTAGATAATTAAGTGCTTTTACTATTTCCGCTAAACGCTCAGGATTATCAGTATTTTCTGCACGGTGCAAAGTAGTAAGAATAAAACCGTCTTCTAAAGTAAAACCTTTTGGTTGCGTAGCGCGCTGAGCAAAAAACTCGGCGCTGTCTTGCATCACATCGCCCACTTGCAATACCTGAATGGGCTTGTCATTAAAGCCTTCACGCTCAAGGTTAGCCATGGCGGAATCCGTCGGGCAAAACAGCACGCTGCTAATTTGGTCGGTCAGAATACGGTTAATTTCTTCTGGCATTTGCATATTAAAACTACGCAAGCCAGCCTCAACGTGTGCCACTGGGATATGCAACTTAGCCGCTGCTAAGGCACCCGCTAGGGTTGAGTTGGTATCACCGTAGACCAACACCCAATCAGGCTGCTCTTTTAGCAGCACCTTCTCAATTTCAATCAGCATACGACCCGTCATATCACCATGACTGCCGCTGTTGATATTGAGTTGATAGTCAGGACGAGGAATGCCCAGTTGTTCGAAAAATACATCGGACATATTGGCGTCAAAGTGTTGGCCGGTGTGCACTAGCACTTCAGTTAAACCATCGGTTTCTTGAATGGCTTTGGAGACCACACTAGCCTTGATGAACTGAGGGCGCGCGCCGATGATGGTTAGAATTTTTTTCATTTAGTTTCCATTGTAAAAAATTACGAATAAAGCCCTACTCGCTTCCCCGTCACTTTAGCTACTATCCCCTGCACTTTTTTTAATAGCACGTAGCGGCTATCCCAGTTGGGGAAGCTGGTGACCTCCAGCATTCTGCAGTACCAACTTAATCTAATGTATGTATCGTCAAAGCTCAGCTGGGTTTAATAGCTGTTGGTAAGCCGCTAACATTTTTTGCTCTTGCACTTCCCAAGCGTTTTCGCAGGCGGCTTGGTAAGCATTGGCTTTCATGCTAGTTAAGTCTTGCTCTAAAAAGTTATCTATTGCCTGATTAATGCCTTCAGCAGAAAAATCACTGATAACCGCGCCCATTGCATAGCGTGTTACCAACTCAGACATATCCTTCATATTAGAAACCAACACCGGCAAACCCGCCATAGCGTATTCAAATAACTTGTTTGGCATACAGTAATTATGATTTAAACAAGTGTTTTGAATTAAGTGAATACCCATATCAGCAGAAGCGGTGTATTCCAGAACCACTTGCGGAGGCACAGCAGGGAAAAAGTAAATATTTGAGTGCTGCTCAGCGGCAATTTTTATATCCGCCTCTAACGAGCCATACCCCATAAACACTGCCACTACTTTGTCATCTTTACGCTGTTTAAAAGCCTCTAAAATCAAATGAACCCCGCGACCTGGCATTAATCCGCCCTGATAAAGCAAAATAATTTGGTCTTCACGAATACCCAACTGCTCACGGAAGTGATTATTGATTTTTAATTCACGTGTGTTCGGCGCATTTAAAACTACAGGTGGACGAGCGATGTTGTATTCATTGGCGTACCAATCAGCAATGCTTTCACTGACTACTAGGGTCATATCCGCTTTGTGAATAAGCTTTTTTTCAAGTTTTTTTGAAAGGCGTTTGCGCAAATTCATTCCGCCTACCTGCTCAGTTTCTAGCTCGTGGGCATCGTAAACTAAGCGGGCACCAAAGAGCTTCTTAGCCAAAAAACATATTGGCAAAACACCCAGCGCATGAGCATTCACAACCCTAGGCTTTAGCCTTCTCATTAATAGTAGACACCTAATTAAAAACTCAACGTATTTAATTAACTGAAAAGGTAAACTTTTAGGCAAGTTGCGTGTAATAAGATTAATCCTATACAGCTCAATATCTTGAGCAATATGTTCATGCTTAGGTAATTCTTTAGAACCTAAAGCAATAATGGTTATTTTCTTAAACACCTTAGCCTTAATAAGTGAGTTAACCTGTTTTAATACGCGACTAGCATTGGTGAACTCATTCATATTGATATGAACATTATGCATCTGAATTACTACCCTCAATCACTAAGGTGTACCAACGTAAATAATTAACCCAACGCCATACTCGTAAATCAAACTTTCGTTGACCTGAAACCACCTCATTAAACTCTTTAATAATTTCTTGTTTGTTGATAAATGCAATTTCTGGTGCGTTATCTATCCACTGTTGAATAACATCACTCATTGAAAGTAACCATTCTGATTCTGGCGTAGCGAAGCCTATTTTATCTTTTCTATCTAGTATTTCGTCAGGCACAATTCCGCGCATTGATTCACGGAAAATATGTTTGGTCACACCTTCATCCGATATTAAATACTCTTCAGGCAGGCTTAATAAAAACTCAGCCAATGGTAAGGTTAAGAAAGGTACACGGCTTTCTAAAGAAAAAGCCATGGAGTTTCTATCACCATGTCTTAGTAGAGATGGCAAACCACGCCCCTGTAAAGAGTTAGCTAAGGCTTCGCGTACACGCTTGCCTTTATTGGCTTTACTTAAAGCTTCACGCTTTTCTGTGAATTGCACATTTTTAGTAGCTAAATAATCTACTTTTAACCAAGCAGGTGCAAAGTCGCGTCCCATTTTCTTTCTAGCAAAAGCATAGAGCCAATTCGGTAATTTAATTCGGCCTAAATATTGCCAAGCTAAAGAATAACTACCACCCGGTAATTGCGCCCATTTTTTTGCATACTTATGTGCAGCAAGCAAACCTTCGCTTTCTAACTTGCTAAGTAGCTTGTGACCCGGATAACCAAAATAACCAGCTAAAAGCTCATCTGCACCCTGTCCATCAAGCGTAACTGTAACACCTTGCTCTTTAGCCAGCTTAAACACTCTATACTGCGCATAAATACTAGTGCCACCAAAGGGCTCACCTTGTTTTAGCAGCATATCATCTAAATCCTGCTGCATTTGGTGCTGGTCTGCATATACTTTATGTGACTGCGTATTCATCTGTTTGCTGAGCGTATCTATCCAATACTCTTCAGAAATACTTTTTTTAGTAGCGACATAGCTAAAGGTTTGTATGGGTAAATCTGGCTGCAAATAACGTACTGCAGAAACAACAGCTGACGAGTCTATACCGCCAGATAGTGCAATTCCTAAAGGCACATCACTTCTTAGATGAAGCTTTACGCTTTCTAAAAACAAATGGCGTAATTTTTCTTTAGCTTCGTTAAAGGTGATATTTTCAGTAGTGCTAATATCTGGTTGCCACCAAGCCTTAGGTTGAGTGGATACACCAGACTGCAAATCAAACTCTAAATAATGCCCAGGCAGAAGGTGTTTAATACCCTCTACAAAAGTAGATTCAGATGAATCGTAATCACCATGAACGAGGTAATCATAAGACCGCTGTAAATCGGGTTTGGCGTCTGTAGCTCTTAATTTTATGAGGCTACGAATATCAGAACCAAAACAAATATTTGATTGATTATCAAGACTATAGAAAAAAGGCTTTATACCGAATGCATCTCTAACTAGGGTTAACTTATTTTCTTTTTTATCTAATATCACAAAAGAAAACATACCTATAAACTTTGATAAAGCAGACAGCCCCCACGCCGCCCAAGCATTAACAAGCACTTCAGTGTCTGAATCTGTTGTAAATTCAAAGCCTAGTTTTTCAAGCTCTATCCTAAGCTCTTTGAAGTTATAAATTTCACCATTATAAATAACACTATAACGCTGGTCAGAAGAATAAAATGGCTGTGCTGCCTCTTCACTTAAATCAATAATTGAAAGCCGAGCATGTGCAAAACCAACATACAACTGATCTATTCTCTCTAGCTGAATACTTTGATTATCTGGCCCACGGTGCTTTATTAACTTTAACGATTCTTCTAATAAAGCAGTCTTATTCTTGCTACTTACAAAACCTAAGAAACCACACATTTTGTTTTCCCACTTAAATTATTGTTAAATACAAATACTTGCACTGCAAACCCTACAAAAAACCATATCACTGGCCAAGATTTCCCTACAGAAATATTGGCGTATAAAAACAACCAAATAAGCATAAATACTAGCCAAAAATTAATTACTGCTGTTCCAAACCCTTCTGGGCTGGTAGGTGCTTGCTTTATATTTTTAATGAGCACGGCGAAGCTAATTAGTAATAGTGTAAGTACTAAAATTAACCCCACTAGCCCCAACTCTGCTATTACGTTAGGAATAAAATTATGTAAGAATCGGCCTGCATTGCCAGTAGTTAATTCTGCTACGTTTACGTTACCCCAAAAAAAGGCGCATGCCCAAGCTGGGCTGAACCTGTTTCTAGCAATATATCGAAACGAGAGTTAACCGAAGTATTGCTACCAGAGCCAAAACCAAAGGCTCGGGTTTTGCTTAGTTCAAAACCGGTGACTTGAATAGCGATAATAGCCAAAAATAATGCGACAAATAAGGTACCACAGGAATAGAAAAATATTCTTTTGAGAGCGAATTTAGATAAAGGTAAAGAAAGACTGCCTTGATTAAATCTTCTTCTTATACGCTTACTTAAAGCAAGTAGAGAGATGACGCTAGTCATCATGTATATGGCTAAAAGGTTTGCGGTTGCTGAGTTAGAGCCTATCATTTGGCTACTAATTAAAGCTAAAACCAACCCCAGAGTATAAATTCCCAACCAAATAGTAAAACGCGAAAAACCTTTAGTAAATGGATGTGCAGCTAAAGCTAAGTAGGCAAACGAAGCCATGATAAATAGCATAATTAAAAAATTGCCCGGCCTTTGGTAGCCACCTTCGACACCTTCTATATAAAAAATATCTGGTCTATCTAATAAACGGCTTTTGAAGCTTATAAAAACAGCTAAGCTAACCAACACAAAAAACAGCAAAAGTAGTTTAGGATAAAGCCTGCCTAAAGTAGCTTGACTCAACTTATCTAAAGCTTGCCTAGCAAAGCTTCCTACCAGGAAAAACAACAACATACCTCCAGTGGTTACTATGGTTAGTTGTTTTAAATGCTCCATATCACCCAAATCAACAACAACCCTTAAAGACACCCAACTCATAAGTAACAAAAAAACAAAAAATGTAATCGTACAACTAGGGTGAAACGCACTAACTGGTTAAAAACAAACAACCCAGCAATAATTACAAAGCCTGCCAATAGGGGTAGAGCTGTTCCCATTTTGCCCACATTGTAAATATTCAGGGCTAAGTATCCAAATAGCAATATCAACTGTAAAAAACTAACAAATAATGCTATTTTTTAGCTTAACTATTGATGCTTGCATATTATCCTTCAATACATCGTTGATACATCTGTTTTAATTCACTACTTCCATGAAAGTACGAGTTATGCCATAGCAGAGTAAAACAGCCGCTTAGTTTACGGCATTTTTCTTTTAGTTCCAGAAATTTATTTTCTGCTGCTTGAGTTACGCCTAAGCCAAGGTATACATCATCGATTACTGTGCATTCCATCGCTATTAATGGGCGAATGCGGATTTTAAGCTGTTGCTGGGTTACCGCGTTAAAGGCGGGGTATTCAAAGCAAGTGCCGCAGCGAAAGCCGGGGCGGTCGGCGTAGCTTAGGGTGCTGTCATACGCCATGCCGGCATCTTCCCAAGCTTGTAAGGTGGTGGGGTGCTCCCAACGCAGATAGTGCATGCGCCCACCAATCTGTGGCTGGTCGATACCTGTTGCTCGCAGCACGCCACGCAGGCGGTCGGCTTCTTGCTTAATGAGTTCAGGGCTTTGATAGGTGCCATAGCTTGGGTGCAAGCCAAACTCGTGGCCGCGCTTGTGTATGCGTTGCCAGTAAAAGTGGTATCACGGCCAAGCTGCTGGGCTTCGTGGCCGCGCATACGTGTGCATTGCATTAATTCCTGAACTGACATTTAACGCTTACTATTTACGACCTATTATTGTTTTTATTACTTTTGCAGCATATGGATAAGTTTTTAGATATAAAGAAGTTGGATAATCTGTATGCTGCTTACCAGACTGAGACATAATTAGATCAAACTCTTCACGACTCATACCC
>JAAYGA010000346.1 GCA_012727935.1 Pseudomonadaceae bacterium
GTTGCGCCATGCTAAAGCCAGCCAAATTAGTGTTGTGATAGCCCTAGATGAAAAACTAACTATTTTAGTGACTAATAATGGTGTGAACTCAACCGCTAATCCGCCGTTAGCAGGCAGGGGCAGTGATATTTTAAAAAGCCGTTGCCAAAGTTTGGGTGGAAGTTTTCACAGCCAGCAACTAGGCACAAGCTGGCAGGCTAAGATTAGTATTCCAATTTCTTGCCTGAACTAACCAAGCCTAGCTCATAGGCTTTTAAGGTTGCATCGGCACGGTTATTCACTTGCAGCTTTTTATACACCTGTTTTAAGTAGCCTGCCGCCGTGTGATGAGAAATAGCCAGTAAGTTAGCAGCATCAGGCACATTGTAACCCTTGGCAATTAGGCTGAGTATCTGCTCTTCTCTTGGTGACAAACTTGCGGTTAAGTCTTTTTCTGGCCTAAAAGCTTGCAGCATTTTTTTAGCTACAGCCGGTGACAAGGGTGGCTTGCCTAATAAAATACCTTTTAAGTGCTCTGCTACCTGCTCAGTGCTTTCACTTTTTAAAATGTAGCCATCCGCACCGTATTTAAGTGCGGTAAACAAGTATTCAGACGCATCAAAAATGCTAGTCACTACGCAGTAACAGGCTTCATCTTGTTGTTTTATTAGCTTTAAAGCATCTAATCCAGAACCATCAGGCAACCCAATATCAAGCAAGGCAAGCTTGTATTGATTAGTCTTTAGTAAATCTAAAGCTTCAGTTAAGGTGGCGGCAGTATGAATTTCATCGCCTGTAAAATGGCTTGCGACTAGGTTATTTAGCCAGTCTTTAACATCAGGAATATCTTCTAAAATTAATATTTTTTTCATTTTTTCATTAGCCATTACCCATTGGTAGGCGAAGCATGGCAGTTTTTATTAATAATTAAACCCCCTAATTCAGGGGGCATAACTTTTGAGGTTATTTATGCGTCAACTAGTGTTGGGTGGGGTTCGCTCGGGTAAAAGCCGTTATGCTGAACAATTGGCTAAAAGCTTTAATTTACCAGTAACTTACATTGCCACTGCGCGGGCGGGTGATGAAGAAATGCTGGTACGGATTCAACAACATCAAGCTTACCGGCCTGCTGATTGGGCAACACTAGAATTACCTGACCAAACCTTGCCCGAACGCCTAGCAGGGCTTATGCAGCAGCCTAGGGTCATTTTACTGGATTGTTTGACACTTTGGTTAACTCAGCTTTTGTGTGCGGCACCTTTAAGCGACGATTTATTACAAGAAGTTGATAAGGTACTTGATGCGTTAGTGGCTGTGGTGGCTGCTGGTGGGCAGGCTGAACTGATTATGGTTGGTAATGAAACAGGCTTAGGTATTATGCCAATCGACAGCTTGTCGCGTGCTTTTGGCGATAGGGCTGGTTTGTTACATCAACGCTTGGCAGAAGTGTGTGAGCGGGTGGTGTTTGCTGTGGCCGGTATACCGCTGACTGTTAAAGCAGGCTGTTAAAGCTGAGTGGTGCTAAAGTTTAGTGTTCTGAAAGAAGTATTTTTAAAAAAGCCAGACAAAAAAAAGACTCTTGACGAATCAAGAGCCTAGAAAGTGTTTGGTGGAGGGCCAGAGATTCGAACTCTGGGGGGGCTCACACCCCCGTCGGTTTTCAAGACCGATGCTTTCGACCACTCAGCCAACCCTCCAACACGGGGCGTATATTACCATTTATCTTTTCTGCGTCAAGCCTTATTTTAAATTTATTTCACTTTTAACTATTTTTTTTTACTTTTAGCGGTTTTCTAGCTGAATTAATGGAATTTCTATTGCATCAATTAGCTTAGGGGCAGCAGAAAGATCATAAACCTCACCGTCTTTAGCCGAACGCGCATTAATATCTAAACGCATGGCAAAGTTGCAATGGGCTTCTTGGTGGTAATCTTCGCCATGCATGGCAAGCAGGTGTTTAGGGCGCAACCATTCATAAAGCTGGCGTATTTCATCTTGTGCTGGATGCCCCGAAGCATGAGTTAAGCTGTCACTATCGGTTAGTAGCTGTATATTGCGTATTGCTAATTGTTCCATAAGTCGTGCAACTGCTACTTCATTACCTGGAATGGTTTTAGATGAAAATATAACGTGATCACCTGCCTCTAATTCAAGAAGGCGGTGGTTGCCCTCTGCAAGCCTAGCTAAAGCTGCCCTTGGTTCACCTTGGCTTCCGGTGCAAATAATGAGCTGTTCATGGCGTGGTAAATAGCCTAGTTCTTGTGGCTGAATTTGTTCTGGAAAATCATTCAGGTAATTCAGTTTTTTTCCAATGCCTAAAATACGCTGCATACTAGGGCCAAGCAGGCTTAGGTGGCGGTTAGTTTGTTGTGCAATCTTGCCTAGGCTATAAATTCTTGCAAGATTACTAGCAAAGCAGGTAACTAACACCCTGTTCGGCAAGGGGCGAATCATTTCTAATAAGCCTTGCTGTACGCTGGCTTCTGATATGCTGTGTCCGCTGATGGGGGCGTTGGTTGAATCGCCAATAATAACATCAACGCCTTTTTCACCTATGGCTTGCAGGCGTTTTATGGCAGTGGTTCTGCCCAGCACAGGAGTAGGGTCAAGCTTCCAGTCGCCTGTATGGTAGATAGTGCGGCCAGCAACGTTGATAAGCAGGCCATTGGCTTCTGGAATTGAATGGGTCACCGGCACCCATTCCACATGAAAAGGGCCAAAATGATAAGTTTTTAGTGGGTTAATGGTATGTAGCTGATTAAGCAAGCGGTTATCTTTGATGCGTGAAGCGATTAGTTCACCAGCAAAGGGTGATGCATAAACAGGGCATCTAAGTTTTTTCCATAGGTGAGGTAAAGCGCCTATGTGGTCTTCATGGCCATGAGTAATCAGAATTGCTCTTATTACTATACCGTTAACTTTTGCAGCACGAATGTCGGGTATTAAAACTTGTGGATCGCCGCTGGGGTTATTGATAAAACCTTGACCGCAATCAACGGCTATCCAGTAATCATTGCTGCCATACAAATAAAAATTAGCACCAATTTCACCAGCGCCGCCTAAAGGCATAAAAAAAGGGCCTTGGTTTTGCCTAATAAGGGTTCGGGTTGTTTTTTGCACTAGAGCTCCTAAGCTGCCTGTTCACCGGTTTTCTACTATACCTAGAACGGTGAACAGAAGCAGAGCGTTTATGCAGATTTTTTAATTGAACCAATCGTTGCTGATTGAATTAAGGGGATTTGGCTTTCCGTAGCAGTGTTAGTAGAAGTTACAGCATTTTTTTTAGTGTGGGTCTCTTCAGTTACACTTCTGCTACTAATTGCGACACAAAAACCACCGGCTGTTGCTACATAACCTTTTTTAGACATAGTTGTCTCCTGCTCTTCGTAGATTGAGTAAAGGAGCGGTAATTAATTACCACTGATGTGTTTCTTTAGGTTCAGTAAAGACAATAACCAGTTTTTTGCGTAAAGGAAAGGCTTTTTTTGTGCGTTGCACAAAAGGTCTAATATAGTGCAAATTCCTAATATAGCCTTTAAATGAGTTCTTCTACTAGGTAACTTCCTTTATCTCCTTGTTTTAGTAAGCTATTTAGTTCCGGTAATAGGTTTTTGAAATCTGCAGCGAGTGAGTAGGGTGGATTAATAATTAACATGCCACTGCCCGTCATTCCCAAGCCACTGGTTGGGGGTAAAGGTGAATATTCTATTTTTAATAGGTTAGGCAAGCCCACTTTTTGTAAGCGTTTTATCCAAGCATCGGTTGTTTGTACTTGTAAAACAGGGTACCAAATAGCGTAAGTTCCTGTAGCAAAGCGTTCTAACCCTTGGCTAATGGCTGCAATAAGGGCGTTGTAATCTGTTTTTACTTCATAAGAAGGGTCAATAAAAATAAACCCGCGCCTTTCAAGGGGGGGTAGCTGTGCTTTTATGGCAGCAAAGCCATTGCTAGCGTCTGTTTTTATGCGTTTGTCTTGCTGAAAAAGATTCGTCAGCAGTTGGTAATCATTAGGGTGAAGTTCGTGTAACTGTAATCTGTCGGTTGGGCGCATAAGCTTGGCTGCTAGCGCAGGTGAGCCTGGGTAAAAATCTAGGCGTTCTGCGGTATTAAAACTGCTAATCAGTGTTTTAAACTCTTTTAATAGCGGGTGTTTTAGTTCGGTTGCAAAGAGGCGAGCTATGCCTTCGCGGTATTCTTCAGTTTTTTCTGCTTCGGGTGAGTGCAGTGAGTAAAGCCCAGCACCTGCGTGGGTATCTAGGTAAAAATAAGGTTTATCTTTACGGTTTAAATAGTTAATTATGTAGGTTTGAGTTAGGTGTTTTAAAACGTCGGCAAAGTTGCCAGCATGGAAGCTGTGGCGGTAGCTAAGCATTGCAAGGTATCCATAAGGTTTAACAGCAGTTATTTTTTCAAGCAGTTTTTGTAACATGAGTGTGGCGCTAGAATAGCAAAAAGCCGCACTAGGCGGCTTTTTATATTGCTTAGATGGCTAACTGATTAAATCCAGCCTTGGCTTCTAGCGTGAGCTTCCATTTCTGTGTAGCCGCCAATGTGAGTTTTATCAAAGAAAACTTGTGGTACGGTTTCTACTGGTTTACCAATGGTTTTTTCCATGTCTTCTTTAGTAATGCCTTCAGCATGAATGTCTATGTAGCGGTGAGTTGCGCCTTGTGAGGCTTCTAGCTTTTCTGCTAGTTCAACAGCTCTTACACAAAAGGGGCAGCCAGGGCGACCAAAAATTACAATATTCATTTAACACCTCGGAAAATGCAGCTTTAAAAAAACTTTAAAATAAAAAACAGAAAACTTTTTAACTGGTGTCTATTTTGACTGACTAGCGCAAGTATTTCCAATCTAAAAAAGCTAAAGGTGTGATTAGAAAATTTCATGTGGTTTTGCGAGGTTTTTTAAGGTGGTTTTTATGTCAGGCTTTAAAATGAAACGCCCCGCCTAAGCGGGGCGTAGACAGCAGATCTTTTGAATCTGTGTACTTCTCAACTGCTAGTGAGATTCGCGCCTGTTGAGCTGGATTCCCTTTCCTAACACTCAAAACAATCTTAAAGCTATAAAAGTGTTCAGTGTAGCGGTGGATGTCACAGCCTCTTGTAGGAGAATGCGTACAAAGGTACTATTTATTTACAGCTAATAGCATATATATGCGATATCCAGTCATGGTTATCCGTTGATTGCGAAACAAATTCAGCCGCTAACCAGCCTTTGTAGCCTAGTTGGTTAAGCTGCTTAAAAAGGGCGTTAAGCTGCAATTGCCCAGTCGCTGGGTGGCCACGGCCTGGAAAATCTGCAAACTGAATGTGGGCAAGGTTGTTAATTTGCTGGCTAATTAGCTCTTCTAGTGAATCTCCCATAGTGGCTGCATGGTAGAAATCTAGCTGCAATCCAAAATTAGGCTGCTGAATTTGCTGAGCCACCGCTTGCCAATCGGTTGTTCTAGGCACTAGGTAATTGGGCTGGTCTAGGTTATTAATGGGTTCACAAGTTAGGGTTACAGGAAAATCTGCAAGGGTTTTGCAAGCCCAGCTTAAGTTAGCTGCTAGCTGATCTAAACAGGCTTGGCGGCTAAAGCCTGCGACCTGCCTGCCTGCTAACACATTAACAATCGAGGGTTTTAACTTTTCTATGTAAGGCAAGCTTTTTTGCAGGGCGTGTTGAAATTCTGCTTGGCGTAATGGGTGGCAGGCAAGGCCATCGCCCCCTTGCATAAAATTACCTGCTGGCAGGTTAATTAGCACCAATGGCAAGTTAGCTTTGGCCAGTAATGCTTGCCATTCTTTTACTGTTAATTCGTAAGGAAACTGAACTTCTATTCCTTGAAAGCCTAATTCAGCCGCTTTTTTTACACGGGCTTGAAGGGGTAGGTCGTTGAACATTAAGCTAATGTTAGCAGCAAGTTTCATTGGTTACTAAGCCCTTGGTTTGTTTAGGTAAATTCGCTTAACCCTAGGAAGCAAGCAGGTAAGTAGCGTGTAGCTGATAGTATCGCAATGGCTTGCTACCTCATTCACCGCTAGCCCCTCTCCCCATAGAATTACTTCATCGCCGACTTGTGCTTCAGGGCAGTTAGTTAGGTCAACCGTCAGCATATCCATAGAAACACGGCCAGCTAACTTGCATATTATACCGTTAACTTTTATTGGCGTACCCTCTAAAGCTTGGCGCGGGTAGCCATCGCCGTAGCCACAAGCAACCACCCCAATAGGGGTTGGTTCTGTTGTTGTAAAACGTGCGCCGTAACCAACACTTTCATTGGCAGCAAGGGTTTTAACGCTAATTAGTTTAGATTTTAAAGTCATCACTGGTTGCAGCTGATCGGCCAAAGCATGGCTGGCTGAAAAAGGAGATGCACCATAAAGCATTATGCCGGGCCGCAAATAGCCTTGTTGCGCTGCTGGCCAACCAAGGGTTGCAGGTGAATTAGCAATACTGATAGGGCAATCTAATTGTTGCTGTAAAGCTTGCAGTTGTTGCAATTGGTCTTTTGTTACTGAGTTGGTTAAATCATCAGCACAAGCCAAGTGGCTGGTTAGGGTTATTTTATTAATTACTGGCAAGGCTTTTAATTGCTGGTAAACTTTTGCCGCTTCTTCACTTGTAAAACCTAGGCGATGCATACCTGTGTCTACTTTTAACCACAATTCTAAGCCGGTGCCAAGCATGGGCTGATCTGCATTACAAACATTGGCTAGGTAATTAACTAATTGTTCAACTTGCCACTGGCTGTGCAAAAGTGGCTGATAATTTTGAGTAATAATGGTGGGTAATTCACTAGCCTCAAAAAAACCTTCTATTAAAACAATGGGCTGAGTTATTCCTGCGGCTCTTAGTTGTTCTGCTTCTTCTATGCAGGCCACCGCAAAGGCGGGTGCTAAATGGACAAGTGCTAAAGCCACCTCCACTGCACCATGGCCATAAGCATTGGCTTTTACTACAGCAAGTGCAGTAGAAGTGGGGGATTGATTAAGTGCTAGTTGATAATTATGACGTAAGGCAGCTAAATTAATTTCTGCAACAAGAGGGCGGGCCATGCCTAACTCCAAAGCTTTAAATAGGATTATACGAATGGTAACCAATATTTTAGGTATTTGCTTATGTTGATGGCCCGTGTTGTAGCCCATCGTGGCGCTAAAGGCATGGCTCCTGAAAACACCTTAAGAGCAATTCAGCTAGCGGCAGAACAGGGCGCTGAATGGGTTGAGCTGGATGTTATGCTTACTTCTGATGAAATACCGATTATTTTGCACGATAAAAAGGCAAGGCTAATAGGTACACTAGGTATAAAACCTGTTTTAGTTAAAAATACCCCTTGGCAACAAATGCGCCACTTACAAGTACCGCCCCCTGCTGGCAGTGAAGAACCCCCAGCACCCATCGCCACGTTAGCGCAGGCTGTGAAATTAATTCACCAACTAGGTATGGGGCTGAATTTAGAAATTAAGCCTGCCGCAAAAGGTTTAGGTGTGCTTACCCTAGAAAGAAGTTTGGCTGTTTTACAAGCTTGCCCAGCCATTAGTTTAGTTATTTCAAGTTTTGATTTTAGTGCAATAGAAGCTGCCAAAGCCTTGGCACCCAATATTCCACGGGCTTTGTTGTATAAAAAACTAGCAAACAATTGGCGTGAAGCGGTGCGCTACTATGAGGTTAGATCGATACATTTAGCTGAAGAATCGTTACAACAACAGGAAGTTGCTGCTATTCGTGAATTAGGTTTGGAAGTTTACTGTTATACCGTTAACCTTGTTGGCCGAAGTAAAGAACTTTTTAGCTGGGGAGTCAATGGAGTGTTTAGTGATTTTCCTGATCGTTTTATTCGTTTGCCAGAAAACTCCAGCAAACGAATCCGTGCTTACGGTGATGCTTTTTAACTAACTTATATCCCGACCCTTGTCGGGCGAGGGTTTAAGGAAGAATTGCTAACTAATTGCTATCAGACAATAATAAAAGCTTTGTTAGTTCATCATGAATGGCAGGCGTTGTAATAACCCAATCACGAGTATCTAAGTAAAAAGAAGCGTATTCACTAGGGTACAAATGGCTTAGTTTAGTGCCTGCTTCTTCAGCAATTAACACAGCTGCGGCAAAGTCCCACAGGCTTAGGCTTTCGTAATAACCATCCAAAGAGCCATTGGCTACATGGCAGATATCTAAAGCAGCCGAACCGCAACGGCGTAAATCTTGGCATTCTGGTAAAATGGCCGCTAAGCGATCAATTAAATGCCGAAGTTGGGTTTTATCATAAGGGAAACCGGTGGCTATTAAAGCAGGGCGCAGTTTAGTTAAGCCACTTACTTTAATGGGTTGTTGGTTTAAAAAAGCCCCTTGGCCTTTTATGGCGGTAAAGGTTTCCTGTAAAAAAGGCGAGTGAACCACGCCCACTTGTGGAATGCCTTTAGAATAAAAACCTATAGAAACTGCCACGTGGGGCTGACCATGAGCAAAATTAATGGTGCCATCAATAGGGTCTAGTATCCATAACCCTTCAACTAGTTCAGCTTCATTGCAATCGGTATTATTTTCCTCACTTAAAATTTTATCTTGAGGAAAAGCTTGGCTAAGTGCTTGACAAAGAAAGTCATCAATTTCTTTATCAATGCTGGTGACTAGTTCTTGGTGTCCTTTATAGTCTTGGGTGAAATCACCCGACTGACGCGCTTTAAGCATTATTTCGCCAGCTTTAATAGCTAGGGCTAAAGCAACGTCTTGGCGCTGCTTTAGTTCTTCAAGTGTAAAGGTGGTTGTTTTAAAAAAATTCACTTTTTAGGCTTCCAGTTGACTTTGTTGTAAGCAAGGGTAGCATTCTGAGCACTTCAATCAAAAGGCTAAGTAGAATGGATGAGAAGTTAACAACAGGTTTAGGTTGGTTTTTTGGTTGTTCGTTAATTTTAGTCGGTTTTTGGTTAACCGGTTTTTATTTCTTAACGGGTGTTGCTTTAGCACTGATAGGTTTTTTATGGTGGCCGCCTTCTAGGCAGCAAATTATTCAACGCTTAGGCTTGCCTTCCATGCCTTTATTTCACGCTGCTTTAACAATTTGTTTATTAGTGGTTGCTCTGTTTGCTTTTATTGGTCGTTATACTACCTTATTAGAAGTTGAAGCGTTAGAAGCAGGTTATCCTAGTATAGAAGCTTGGCAAGAAGCTAAACACCAAGAACAAGAAACTAAAAACTAATGCCTAAAGATCATTACCTACACCCCTTAGAAGAAGACGAGCTTGAACTGGGCCTAACCTTACCTTGGACTGTTTACAGTGCCAGTGGCCAACTGCTAATGAGGGAAGGGGCGGTTGTTGA
>JAAYGA010000403.1 GCA_012727935.1 Pseudomonadaceae bacterium
GTTTTACACCAACCTCCTGCACCCCAGCGGGGCGGGGGGGAGAAGGGTTTGGTTTTGGGTTTAAGTGGCTGGACGTAGTAAGCGTGAGCGCACGTAGTACACACACTGCTGGGTTTAACTGACTAACCAAAGGGTTTAAGGTTTTGGAGCGTAGCTCCTAAAAGGCGAATGCCTTTTATAGAAATAGAAGCAAACATCTAAAAAAATACATAAATAATATGTAAGTATTTGATTTATATATAGTTATAGATAACTACTGTATAAACAACCATGCTCACCAGCTATGAGCCTTGATAGGCTCACCAGCTATGAGCCTATTGCGAGCATGGTTGAATCATGTAATGATGCCGGTTGGCTCACTAATGAGCCTATCAAGGCTCATTAAATCCGACACAGGTTAACCTAAATCATGACTGATAAAAGCAAGCTAGAGGAAGAGTTAACGCAAGTTCGTGCGTTACTAAGTCACACGGTCGATACTCTTAACGAAGAAAGACGACTTGCAGCAGCTACTAAAAACGCTGGCGGTTTTTATATGATGTCGAGGGCAGCAGAAAAAAATCTAAGAGCATTGCAAGCAGCAAACCCTTCAGCTTCGCTAATATTTAGCGTTATACGCGAAAACATGCAAATCGGTACTAATGCTGTAACCGTTTCAAATAGTGCCTTATGTCAAATAATCGGTAAATCAAGAGCAACAGTTACCAGGGCAATTAAGCATCTTGCCACACACAATTACGTTCAAATTATTAAAGTCGGCAATGTTAATACTTACATTGTAAACGAGCGTGTTGCATTTGCGGGCACTGCTGGACAGCGTAAAGCTGTATTTAGTGCAACTGTTATCGCTCATGAGTGCGATCAAGAAGAAGGCTGGAACAATGTAACAAAATTAAAAGCAGTGCCAGCCATACTTCAGAATGAACGTGTCATTTTAGGCTGTGATGACTTGCCACCCCCTGATCAAAAAGACCTTGATCTTAATTAAGTTATATATGCAATCAAATGGGCTAATTAGCCATTACTTACAAGTAAGCTAAAGCCCTGCATTCCACACTATTAAAGTCTATTAAATCAGCCAAGGCTTTTTTATCATCTTCTGAAACTTTAGCTGCAAGCAAGTTTATGACTAGCTTTTTGTCAGCTTCATTCAAGCTTTTTAAGCTGCCTAAGATCGCCCCGCCAACAATATACTTTTGTCGTGCTTTGCGCTTGCGTTCTTCCGCACCTGCCTTTGCTGCTTCAGACCTTATTTGCTTGTCAAGCTTAGCCCGTTGTGCTTTTAGCTTATCCAGTCTTTGATGTGCTTCTGACATATTGCTTACCTTTGCTTTTGTGTGTGCTGCTATTACAGCACACCAACAATTAGTAGTAGCCTCTTTCTGCTTCTGCTTCTGATTCTGCTTCGAGTTCAGCGCGCACAGCTTTTCGCCACTCTTCATATTCATCAGGGCCATAATCATTGTCATCTACCTGCTGTAATGCTGCTAAATCTGCTGCTAAGGCTTTTGCTTCTTTTAAAGAACAATCATATGCTGATTCTTCCTCAGCGTTTGTTTCTTCCCAGTCCTCAAAAATTTCTTTCAAAGCTTTTGCTTTTTCTGATTCCGTTACTGCTGCTGCCATGGTTGCTTACCTTTGCTTTTGTGTGTGCTGCTATTACAGCACACGAACAATTAGCAGCGGTAGCAGCCAAGCAAGCAACACCCCAAACCAACCCCAAAACCTACCTTGCTTTATGTTAACTGGCTGGGCAAACAGCATACAAAATAGATTGTATGCGCCCACCCATTTAACGAGCGAAGCAAGGTAAATGCTCAAGATAAGAGTTTCCGCTACGCTGGGAAACTCTTCTTTCGTCCTGCGGAGCAAACCCTTGCAACCAAGACCTTTCAAACCTGAACCCGTAAGCCTAGCACTTGTGCTTATACTGTATTGCATACAGTAAGCAAAAAAGGTGCTAATGCTAATGTCAAAAAATCCAAAAACTACGGCCTACGTTCGCGTGACGGCTGGACAAAAAAGCAAGGGCCACACTGCCGGTCAAAAGATAGATTACATCCTTAGACAAGGTGCTTTTAAGCACAAGGATGGTCTTGTTGCTTCTGGTGCTGGTAACTTGCCTAATGGCTTTGACAATCACCGGCAATACTGGCAAATGACTGACGAGCATGAGCGAGCTAACAGCGTCGCATTTCGAGAGTTTTTGATCGACTTACCCGACCATTTGCCAATGTCTGAAGTTTTGGAATTGGCAGAAGAAGCGGCAGAAGAAATAAGCCGCAACCCTGAAAACAGGGCACTTCTGGCGTATCAATACGCTGTACATGCCGACCCTAAAACGGGTTATGGCCGTCATTTGCATTTAGTCATTTCCGAACGTGAACAAGATGGGGTAGAGCGTGAACCGGAGCTGTTTTTTAAGAGACAAAACAAAAAAGAACCTAGTCAGGGTGGAGCACCAAAGCTAGCAAACAATGTCAGCGCCCTGAAAAATAGAACTAACATGGTTAAAGATTATGTTGCTAATGTAATTAATGCGACCCTTGAAGATTTTAATATGCTTATGCGTGTCGATTTTAATATAAACAAAAAAGATGGTAAGCAAGCACAAGTTAAGTTAAGCCCTAAAGACTGGAAAACATTGCAAGCCTATAAGTTAGATGACAAAGTTACTATTAATAAGGCTATTAAGCGCTTTATTGAAATTGATAATTACAACAATGCTATTAATGATTTGATTGCTGAACGTGCCGCGCTAGATGCCGAAATAGCCGCTTTAGAGCGTTTACCAGAGCCTAAACCGCAACCAGTGCCACAAGTGCCAGAGCAACCCAAACCCACGCCACAGCAAGCCCCTAGCGCACCTAAACCGCAACCAATACCGCAACCCCAGCCGGTTGCCAATCCTGAACCCGATCCGTTACCAGTGCCAACCCTTGACGATGGGTTAACAGAGTTTGAGCAACAAGAAGCCGATGCAATTAGTAATACCGCCCGAGAGCTAGCAAAAATGGAAGCAGAATATGCCCAAGAAGATGCCGAAGCAGAAGCGGCTAAGGCACGTACTGCAAGCCCTAGCGCAACAAAGCGCAACAACGACCCAACCCTTTAACCCAAACCCACAAACCAAGGTCAAAACCCTAACCCTTTAGTTAGTCAGTTAAACCCAGCAGTGTGTGTACTACGTGCGCTCACGCTTACTACGTCCAGCCACTTAAACCCAAAACCAAACCCTTCTCCCCCCCGCCCCGCTGGGGTGCAGGAGGTTGGTGTAAAAC
>JAAYGA010000347.1 GCA_012727935.1 Pseudomonadaceae bacterium
AAAAACTCTTCTTCAGGCAATTCACCGGCTAAATAACGGCGCGTTTGGTCACGAAACTGCTCTACCCGCTCATCAACCAACTGCTGGTCAACCTGATTGTAGCTATACATCGCTTTCTCACACCTCAGCAATTTTATTCTTTAAAAACTTATTGCAGGCTAGAGTAGCGAGTCTTTCTTATAACTTAATTAAGCTAGCAGTTTATTTAAGTTAACTTCTAGATCTTCTATTGGAAAGGGACGGCCATAGAGGTAGCCCTGATAAAAATCACACCCATAACGCAATAAAATTTGCTGCTGTTCCCAAGTTTCAACTCCCTCAGCAATAACCTCCAACTGCAAGGCTTGCCCCATAGCAATAACGGTTTGCACTATGGCGGCATCATTTTTATCAAAGGTAATATCACGGGTAAAAGATTGATCAATTTTTAGCTGATCTAAGGGAAGGCGCTTAAGGTACTGTAGCGAAGAGTAGCCAGTACCAAAGTCATCAATAGAAAAACGCACACCCAATTGGCGCAACTCTTCCATTTTTAGAATAGTGCCCTCAACTTCGTCTAACACCATGCTTTCTGTTAGCTCTAGCTTTAATAACTTGGGATTAGCTTGAGTTCTTTGCAAAGCATTTTTCACTTGTTCAACAAAATCGGCTTGCCGAAACTGCCGCACACTGACATTAACCGCCATGCTGAACTCAGGATAAGTCGTTTTCCAAGCCTGCAGCTGATCACAAGCCGTTTCTAGTACCCATTGGCCTATCGATAAAATTAAATCTGAAGACTCAGCTAAGGGAATAAACTCACCTGGAGAAACCATTCCGCGCTCTGGGTGCTTCCAGCGTAATAAAGCCTCTACACCTAAAGGTTGTTCTTGGGCATTCATTTGTAATTGATAATAAAGCTGAAATTCATGATTGCTTAATGCTTGGCGTAGATCGTTTTCTAACTGAAGTTTTTCTTGTTGCAAAGCTTGCACTTGGGCATCGTAATAACGCAGTAAACCACGCCCTGCTTTTTTGGCACGATACATGGCCGCTTCAGCTTCTTTAAGGGGTTCGTTTACGTTTTCTAAGCTGCTATCAAAAAAAGTAACCCCCATACTTGCGGTAAGAAAAAAAGTTTGTTCATCCTTTAATATAAATTCAACAAAGCTATTTTTAATTGCTTCACTTAGCTGCTGAACTTTTCTGGCTGCTTCATTCGTACTGCTCATACCTAGCAATAAAATAGCAAAAGCATTACTACCAATACGGCCAACGGTGTCGGCATCGGTGACTAAATTAGTTAAATGCGCACTGGTAGCCAATAACACTTGATCACCCACTTCATAGCTTCTTACTTCATTAATCACTTTAAAATCATCAATATCTAAAACTATAAGGGCTGCTTGCTGCTCATTCCGCTTGCATTCCCCTAAGGCTTGGTGAATCCGCTCATTCACCAACCGACGATTAGGAAGCTGAGTTAATGCATCATAAAATGCCAGCTGAAAAGCTTCTTCTTCCGCCACGCGCTGACGTTCAAGGGCGTGCCGAAAATCTAACAACTTAGCTGCAATTCGCTTCATCTCGCCACGGCCTGATTGCTGAAGGGCTTCTATACGCGGCAAAGGAATACGGTTTGTTTGGCTACGAGACAAAAGGGCAAGCCCTTCAGCAATATCAATTAACCCACAGCTAGCACGGTAGGATAAAAATTGGGAAAAAGTAAAGAGCAATAACAAGGCGGTAAAGCTAAATAAAAACAAACGATTTACCAATTGGCCAAAGGTATTTGCCTGCTCTTTATTGCGAAGTTTTGTTCGTTCAGCCAGTAAAAACTCAACCTTGCTAATGAATATTGAAAAATCCAGGTAGTGACGCTGGGCTTTTTGTAAAAACTCATTGGCAACCTGAGGATCAACTGCCAGTACATCGGTGGACATAATGACAAAGCGTTTATATTCAGAGAAAGCGTTTTGTAAGCCCTTTGCGCTGCCATGATTAGCATCAAGCACCAGTTGCGAGGCTGAAAGCTCATCAATAGCCTTGGCAGCACTGGCTAGATCATTAACAATTCCGCTGTGCATACGGTAAAGCTGAAGTTCACTGAGTTCTCCTGCCAAAGCACCATCTAAGGCTAAATTCATACGTTTTTGAATATTGCCCAGCTTGCGCGAAAACTCAGCTGCATTAGAAATAATGCTAAGGTTTTGCTGTTGCTCTTGGGCTGCTTGATCGTGCTGCTGCTCTAGTCTTTCTAGACTGGTATAAACCAAAGCAACAGCTGCTATAACAACCACTATTAGCGGCAGTAATAGTAGAAATTTAAAACTTTTCAGTGCTTTCATTCAAAATTCAGCTCTTTTAATAGCTTAGGCCAATGACTAGGCTCGATACTGGCAAAGTAAGAAAAGCCTTGATCACCTAAGGGTTTAAAAAAAACGAGGGTGTTTTCAGGTGGTAGATAATCCATCAGTTCAGCAATATTGGGCCCATGAGCAACAACAACGCGGTTGTAACCTAGGTCTGCAACGGGTTTTGAAATCCATTCCAAGGTTCGCACTACCGCCGGTTGTTTTTCTAAATCAGGCATAGCCGCGGTGTAACGCAAGTCTATATCTACTTCAATAGGCTCACCAAACACTCGAAATGCGCTTTCTTGCGCACGAAAAAAAGGGCTACTTATTACAACTTTATAAGGTAGTTTTAGCTTAGTAACGTATTGCCCCACTTGATCTAACAGCTTTATTCCAGCCTCTGATAAAGGACGCTGACTTTCAATATCTTCTAAATCAATAGGAATTAAGTCAGGAAAACGTGCATCCGTAAGCCCATGCCGCATATAAATAACATAGCCGCCTTGTTTAAGCTGCTGAATGTGTTCTGCAGTTGCAGGAATCACCTGAAATGTTGAAGGAGCTGGAATACTTAAATCTTCAGCTAACACCCAAGCCGAAAAGCTCAAGGCAATAAACAACAACGCTTTTAACCGATTCATATTAGCCATTCCAAAGACATTTATTTTTATTGAACCGCTTTACTATACCACTTGGTTTAGCAGGGTGTAATAGAGTGATTTGTGGCTCTTCGCATTTAAGGGTGTAGAAAAAACCTGACCGGCTGGAAAAGGAGTCGGGTTTCTTAGAGAATGTAAGTTCCTACACAAACAAAAACCAAGTCCCCCGACATGAATAATCATACCTTTTCTAGCCCTAACCTTTCCAGCTTTTGCCAACTAAATAAACTTGGCCTTGTTGCTACTGGCCAGCATATTACTGAAAGCCATGCTGTTCTTGAGTGTCGCTTCACTAAATTGCCAGAGCCT
>JAAYGA010000348.1 GCA_012727935.1 Pseudomonadaceae bacterium
GCCCTATTAAAAAAATCTCAAAAAACAGCAAATAAACCCGAAGATAAAATAGCCGGACTCGACTTTGGCTGTGGTCCTGGGCCAACGCTGTCGTTAATGCTTGAAGAGGTTGGGGTTAGCTGTGCGAATTACGACCTTTATTTTGCAAATCACCCAGAACTACTTGAGCAAAAATACGACTTTATAGTAAGCACCGAAGTATTTGAGCACCTAGCCCAACCAGCAGAAGTAATAAACCAATTAGTGAGCTGCCTTAAGCCCCAAGGCATTTTAGGCATTATGACCCAACGCCCTAGAGACTTAGCCGCCTTTCAAAATTGGCGCTACCTAGCAGACCCCACCCATATCAGCTTTTTTAGCGAAGCCTGTTTTAAATGGCTAGCAAAGCACTGGCAGTTAGAACAGGTTTATCTAGGTAGTGATGTGGTTTTGCTGAAAAAAGTAGCTGACTAATCACTCAGACTGCTAAGGCTTTAAGTTAGGCTACCCTTGCCATATCGAACCGAGCAGCAAATGATAATCTTTCACATTAGCATTTGTCTAGGTATAATTTAAAAAGCAGGTTGAAACAAAAACTCATTTGACAATGATTGTCATTTGTAATTAAACTCGATCGACCACCCACCCTAGAGCGGCTAGTTATGAGTACCAACAACCAAAATAGACAGCAGGATGTCGCAGGAAAACTCCCTTATATTGAAAGCAAAAACCTCTTTGGTAATGCTCGACAAGTTTCAATTTTACATGAGGGTGAAACCTACACGCTAAGCATCACTAGCCGCGGCAAGTTAATTTTAACCAAATAAAAAAGTTAGGTAGTGTTTTAGTTAAGATAAAAGGATGAGCCAATTAAATATACTATTCGGCTCACGGTTCAAGTGTTAGTGCTTTTTAATGGCTAAATCGCTTAGCTTAGTATTCACCCCCTGCAACCCACTGGCTCGTTCAACTTTCTTTTTCAAAGCGCTTTCTAACACGTTTTTATCGCTGTATATCAAGGTGAAGGCTTGGCTGGAACGGGTGATACCTGTGTAGAGTAGTTCTTTGGTTAATACTGGGTTATCGGATGACGGTAGCACTAGTGCGGTGTGGGTAAATTCTGAACCCTGCGATTTATGTACTGTCATGGCAAAGACGGTTTCTACGCCTTGTAAGCGGCTGGGTAAAACCCAGCGCACGCCACCTTTTCCATCGGGGAAGGCGACCCGTAGAATTTTCTTTTTAGAGAGCGAGCTAGCTGTTTGCGGCCATTCTAGGCAAATACCTAAATCACCATTCATTAGCTTTAGGCTGTAGTCATTACGAGTGACTAGCACGGGGCGACCTGAATACCAAAGCTGGTTGCCAGCCAGCAAGTCTTTAAATTTTTCGACTTGTTTTAAAGCTGTTAGCGTCATTTGGTTAAGGGCTTCTACACCCCAAATGCCCCGCCTTACTGAAGTTAATAACTGAAACTTTTGTTGGGCAGCAAAAATGGCTAACGCCCAAGCATCTAAAGCTTCACGTTCGTCACTGGTTGGTTGTTGTTCAAGCAGGGTGGTTAAGTAGCCGCTATAGCCTTTTTTAACCAAGTTTTTAAGTGGTGCTAAAGGGTCTTTTTGTTCTGCGGCTGATTTTTTAAAATCTGGCTTGGCTAGTTTTATTAGTTCTAGGTTGGCTGTAGCACTAATTGTTTCGCCTTCACGTTGGAAGCTGGCAAACACTTTTTCTAGCTCTGCTTGGGTGGCTTGGCCTGAGTTAACTAACTGGGCTAGTTCACCTATGCCGGGGTAA